>JAYVSG010000021.1:0-19935 GCA_043775535.1 Candidatus Omnitrophota bacterium | reverse complement strand
GGACGCATTTCGTCCCCTAAGGTGCATCCGGCCTTGGGCATACATCCCGGTCTGGTCAAGGATGAAGGGCATGGGGCGGCGCTTCAGTTCCTCAAGGCGAATATCGGCAGGGCATTAGCCGTCGGTGAGACGGGTCTGGATTACTGGTATAAATGGGTGCGCAAGGATGAGATCGAGCGCAACCTGCAGAAAGTCTCATTTGCCTTTCATTTGGACCTGGCCAAGGCGCATGACCTGCCCATCGTCATCCACAGCCGCGGGGCATGGCGGGATTGCCTGGCCATGACCAAGGAAGTCGGCGTTGTCCGGGCCTTGTTCCATTGGTACAGCGGGCCTGTGGATATCATGCAGCAGATCTTGGATGCGGGTTATTATGTCTCGACCAGCCCCAGCGTCGGGTATAGTCCGGAATCACGGACGGCAATGGCAGATGCGCCGTTGGAGCGCATCTTGATCGAAACGGATTGTCCGGTCAGGTATCGTGATGGTGAAGAAAGTTTTCTGTCCGAACCCCGGGATGTAAAGAGGACTCTAAAAGCATTGGCGGCGTTAAAAGGCCTGGACGAAGAAAAGGTCTTGGGCCAGGTGAATGCGAACGCACGGGAATTTTTCAGGATATAGGATGAAAAAGATCTTCAAGATATTGGCGCTTGTGCTCCTGGTCATTATTTTGGCCGCGGGCGGGTGGTTCCTTTACCTGTGCTATGGTCCAAAGACCCCTATTGCAGATGTCCTGCCTTCGGGTGCCCTGGCCTATGTCCGTCTGGCGAAAGCTGGCGAGCATTGGCAGGCGGCCACGCACAGCGAGTTCTGGAAGAACATTTCTGCCATCGACCTTCCTAAGGTCCTGGCCCGTAACAAAGTACCCCAGAAGAATATCGATGAACTGAAGGGCCAGCAAGCCCAGCTTGAAGGTTTCTTCAAGAGCCCCCTGACCCAGAAATTCCTGGGCAAGGAGATCGCCCTGGCCGTCTATGGCAGCAAGGATTCTTACAGTATCATGATGGTCCTGCGTTTGGCGCCGTCGGTGCAAGCGGCGGAATTGCTCACGCATTTCTCAAGCCAATGGGGGGAGGGGATCACCACCTCGGAGGAAACGTACGCAGGCGAGCGCATTGTCCATGTGCATTTGAAAGATAATAAAGCTTCGTTCAAATACGTGAAACTCAATGACCTTCTGGTCGTGGCAGAAGACAATGACGGGTATTTGAACGCGGTGATCGATGTCGACCGGCGGAAACATGCCTCCTTGAACAAGGATGAGGGTTTTGTCTTTGTGCAGGCGCATGCGTATGCAGGAGCGGACGGGCTGTTGTATGTCAACGTGCAAGGGCTTAATGCTATGTTGCGGCGGGAAGAGTGGATGCAAGAGGACCTGCTCAGTCAGACGGCAGGTTTTAAGACCTATGCCCTGTCATTCTTGCCGGGTACTATTACAAAATATAAATTTATCGTCGGACTTGAGCCCAAGGCGGTGCGGCCGGCCCTGCGGCGCCTTGTTGAGTGTTCTCCCAAGGTGAATGGTTCCCTGTCCTTTGTCCCTTCCCATGTGGCTGGTTACCAGTGGGGAGGGTGTTATGATCTTGTCGGGAGCTGGCAGCAATTCAGGGAACAGGTCTATGCCCTGCCCGATGCCGGCAAGCAGGTGCAGAAGATCAAGGGCGGGATAGAAAGAAGGACCGGGCTTAATATCAGTGCCGATATCCTGCCGGTGCTTGGGCAGGAAGCAGGCGGTTATTTTACTGACGTGGACACCCTGGGATTGTTCCCGTACCCGCGTTTCCTGGCCTTCGTCAAGGTGAATGACCGTGTCCGGGCGGAGGAGATATTCAAGAAGATCGTCAAGGTCCCCTTCGGACTGGTCCAGGAGGAGGCATATAACAAGTCGAATATCCGTTATCTGGCGTTGCCCCTAGGATCGAACATGGATCCCGGATATACCTTTGTCGGGGATTATTTGCTGGCCGCTTCATCCCGCCAATTGCTTAAGAAATCCATCGACGTGTCCCAGGACCCTTCGCGTTCCTTGAAGACGGACAAGACCTTTAGCGCCCTTGGGCTGGAAGATGCAGCCGGGACGCAGAGCATTGCGTTCTTGAAGGTCGGGGAGTTTGCGCGCAGCATGCAGGGCCTGCTCAATTGGGGGAATAAATACCTGTCCGCACAGGTGAACATGGCCGGAGCCTATAAACAGGAAGGCGATGGCAAGAAGAAGGAATTGGAAGAGGCCATCAAGGCCGCCCAGACGGAACTTGATCTTGCTTTGGTCAAGCTCGTGGAGTTGAAGTCCAAGCCGTCCAAGGACCTGCAGCCGGAAGAGCAGGAATTCATGGCTGGAGCTGTGCTCAATCTTGAAGAGAATGTGCAGGGGCTGCGGGATGATATCAAGACCTATAAGGCACAGCAGTTGGATGTGGACAATGTCATTGCAGAGCAGCAGGCCGGTGTCGAAAGGGCAAAATTGTTCATGTTCAATTCCCAGCATGTACTTGTCCCGTTCTTGAATGGATTGCAAAGCGTCAATGCCCAGGGGACCAAGGTGATGCTCAGCGACAAAGCCATTGAAACGGAGCTGATGTTCAATTGAGACCCAGGGGCTTCTTATTTATTGTGTGTCTGGTCATGTGTTCAATAGGGTTAAGCGGGTGTGCACTGTTGGGTCTGCCGTTCCAGATGGTCGGGGGATTGTTCGATCTTGTGGGAAAGGTGGTGGGTATTGCCAGCAAGGTGCCGCTGCCTCCGCCGGGAGTGTTCTACTAAATGTATAAGGTCGTCCAAAAACAGATATTGGCGCAGGACATCAAGCGCATTGATATTGCTGCTTCTTCCATTGCACGCAGGGCCATGCCCGGGCAATTCGTGATGGTGACGGCGGCGGAGAGATCCATACCGCTTGCCATCATTGACAGCGACGAGCGCAAGGGTACCATTTCCCTGATCGTGCATGAGGTTGGTGCTGCCACGCGCGCTTTGGGTGCCATACCGATCACGGAAGGTGTTCTGAATATCGTGGGACCCTTGGGCCGTCCGGCCAGGATCGATAAATACGGTCTGGTCATCTGTGTGGCCACCGGCATCGGTGCCGCGCAGATCCTGCCGATCTGCCGGGCGCTTAAGAAGAAGGGGAACAAGGTCATCGTCATCATCGGGGCCAAGTCCAAGAAGGTCTTGATGTTGGAAGCGCAGATGAGGGTGGTCTGCGACGAGATCTTCATCACCACCAATGACGGTTCGTATGAGCGCAGGGGATTGGCCACGGAGCTATTGCAGGAACTATTGAATAAATATAAGGTCAATGCGGTCTACGCCATTGGTTCTGTCGATATGATGCAGGCGGCCAGCCGCATGGCCAAGGATAAGGACATCCCTGTCCGTGTCACCGTGAGCCCTTACATGGCCAATGGCATGGGGATCTGCGGTTCCTGCCGTGTCCGTGTCGCAGGAGAGTTCCGCCTGGCCTGTGTCGATGGCCCGGAGTTTGACGGGTATACAATGGATTTTGAGGACCTTCATAAGAGGGACCAGAGCATCAAGGAGAAGTCATGGGGCAACCAAAGCCGCCCAGCCAGCCAAAAGAACGCAGGGTTAACAACCTTCATGAAGTCGTTCTTGGGTTCGGCAAAAAACAAAACCTAGAAGAATCCCGTCGCTGTCCGCAATGCGCGGTGGCCACCTGTGCACCCGGCTGTCCATTGGGTGTTGACATCCCGGGGTTCATCCGTATGTTGCGTGAGGACGATGCCGTTGGTGCCCTGGCCCGCATACGTCAGCAGAACCCTTTTCCGGCCATCTGTGGCCGCATCTGTCCGGCACCATGTGAAACGGTCTGCGTCTTTAATGAAGAAGGTTCGCCCATTGCCATCCGCTCCCTGGAGCGTTATGCGTCGGATTTCGGCCGTGCCAAGCTGCCGAAAGAAAAAGCTATTGTGCCTTCCAGCGGCAAGAAGGTGGCTATCATCGGTTCCGGCCCTGCGGGTTTGAGCGCTGCGTATTATTTGGTCCGGGCAGGCCATGCCGTGACCATTTTTGAAGCCATGAGCGAACCGGGCGGCCTCCTGCGTTATGGTGTCCCGGAATTCCGTTTGCCGCAAAAGATATTGGACGAGCAGATCAGCGATCTGGTCAGCGCAGGCGTACGCATTGTCACCGACGTTCTGGTGGGCGGCAATATGGCGGTCCAGGAGATCCTGACGGAAGGTTACGCGGCAGTGCTGGTGACGGTTGGTGCGGGTGTGCCGGAATTGGCGGACATTGCCGGGCATAATGCCGGCGGAGTGTATTACGCGGAAGAATTCTTGATGCGGGCACAGGCCAGGAGCAAGGAGAAGGTGCGTGCCTCTGCAGGGAATATGTTGAAAGGTAGGCGTACCGCCGTTGTTGGTTCCGGCCATGCCGCGATGGATGCGGCCCGTGTGGCCGTACGCCTGGGCCAAGAAGTGGACCTTATTTTCGGCGGACTGGAAGAGGAGCTGGGCATATCGGAAGATGAGATCAGTGCTGCCCTGGAAGAAGGGGTCCGTATCCACGCACCCGTCGAACCTTTGAGCATTGAAACGGATGCTGATGGCTTTGCCGCGGCTGTGATCTGCCAGCGCATGGAAGTTGTTGAGAAGAATAAATCCTTGGTGCTGGAGCCCCTGGCAGACGGCCAGGCGCGTATTGAGGCCGAAACCGTCATTCTTTCCCATGGCCGCAAACCCAATGCCTTCTTGCGCGGCCACCTGCCGCAATTGAAGTGGAACCCGGATGGTTCCCTGTGGACAGACCCGAACACCGGCTTGACCAGCGTCGAAAAGTTATTCGCCGCCGGCAATGTGAAGACCGGTGCCGGTGCCGTAGTGGACGCCTTCGTCAGCGGCAAAGAAACAGCCAAAAAGATAGGGGAGTTCTTAAAGTCGTGACAGGCACGACTTAATTATTATGAATATCAAAGACATGCAGGATAAGAAGTCCCGCGGCGAGAAGATCACCGTGCTCACTGCCTACGATTACCCGACGGCCCTGTTCCTAGACCAGGCGGGCATTGATATGGCCTTGGTAGGGGATTCCCTGGCCAATGTGGTGTTGGGGTTAGATTCCACCAAGGAAGTCGGCATGGAGGAGATGCTGCACCATGCCGGGGCAGTGGCGCGTGCGGTCAAGAATGCCATGGTCATCGGGGACATGCCGTATTGCTCCTATCAGGTCCGTCCGCAGGCGGCGGTTGATAACGCCAAACAATTCATCGCCATCGGCTGCCATGCCGTCAAGATCGAGTGGTTCGACGGATGTATTAAAACAGCGAGGGACATCATTGCCTCCGGCATCCCCGTCATGGGCCATGTGGGCCTGACCCCGCAAACTGCGACGGAGATGAAGGTGCAGGGTAAGGACGCAGTCTCGGCCCAGATCATTTTGGACCAGGCAAAGGCATTTGAAGAAGCGGAATGTTTCAGTATTGTCCTGGAATGCATTCCTCTGGAATTGGCCAGAACCATTACCGGGCAACTGAAGATACCGACCATCGGCATCGGTGCAGGCCCTCATTGCGACGGGCAGGTCCTGGTCAGCCACGATCTCCTGGGGCTTTCCCCGCGCTATCAGCCCAAGTTCACCAAGAAATACGCGGACCTAGGACCCATCATGGTCGAAGCCTTCAAGCAATACAAGAATGATGTCGCTTCCGGAAAATTCCCCGATGATGCGCATTCCTTCCATAATCCTAAATGAATTTGATCCTGTTATTCAAAGAAGATCTTGTTTCCGATACCCGTGCTGTGATTAAAGACCGGCGTAGGGAACATATTGTTGATGTGCTTGCGGCCAAGGTGGGGGATGAGTTGACCGTTGGATTGGTCGATGGAAGGATGGGTCGGGCAAAGGTGGTCAAGTTGGGTGCCAGCATTGAATTGGAGCTGGCATTGACAGTGGCGCCGCCTCCAGCCTTGGCGGTGACCCTGATCATCCCCATGATACGTCCGCCCATGTTCAAGCGCCTGCTATTCCATGCCACGACACTTGGCATCAAGAAGATCGTCGTCCTGAATTTTAGCAGGGTCGAGAAGAGTTTGTGGAATTCCAGCAGCTTGCGTCCGGCAGAAATACGCGAACAATTGGTCTTGGGACTGGAACAGGGCAAGGACACCATTCTTCCGGAAGTGTTGGTGCGGGATAAATTCAAGCCTTTTGTGGAAGACGAGCTGCCTGCCTTGGCGCGGGGAAAACTGAACATTGTGGCCCATCCGGGAGGGCAAGCATGCCCGCCTGCAGGTAAGAAAGCGGTCAATCTGGTCATTGGGCCGGAAGGGGGCATCATCCCTTTTGAAATAGAGAAATTGGCTGTTTTGGGGTTCCAAACAGCGGATCTGGGGCCCCGCATCCTGCGGGTGGATACGGCCCTTCCTTATATAATTGGTAAACTTTTTTGAGGTTATTTGGCGAATTCGCCTTGCTTTTTGAAGGGCTTTTGCTAAAATAGCGACTTCTATGGCAGAACCTGACCTGATGGACAAGATCGTCGCGCTGTGCAAACGCCGCGGCTTTATCTTCCAATCCTCTGAAATATACGGTGGTTTGAACGGTGCTTGGGACTATGGTCCCTTTGGAGCCGAGCTCAAACGCAATCTTAAAGCAGCCTGGTGGCAGTCTGTCGTGCATTGGCGCGAGGACATGGTGGGCCTGGACTGTTCCATTCTCATGCATCCCAAGACCTGGGAAGCCTCCGGCCATGTAGCCAATTTTGTTGACCAGATGGTCGAGTGCAAGAAATGCAACAAGCGCCTGCGTCCTGACCATCTGGACAAGGGCAGATGCCCGCAGTGCAAGAACAATACCTTTTCCGAACCCCGTGCCTTCAATCTGATGCTCAAGACCTTCCTGGGTGCCATGGAAGATTCTTCAGCGACGGTATATCTTCGTCCTGAGACCGCCCAGGGTATTTTCGTAAATTTTCCCAACGTCATCGATTCGACCCACCGCAAGCTTCCTTTTGGGGTGGCCCAGGTCGGCAAATCGTTCCGCAACGAGATCACGCCCGGCAATTTCACCTTCCGCACCCGTGAATTCGAGCAGATGGAGATCGAGTATTTCTGCCGCCCGGAAGACGCGCCCAAGAAATATGAAGAATGGGTCAATGCCCGTTACCAGTGGTATATCGACCTTGGATTGAAGAAAGAGAACCTGCAGCTGCGCGTGCATGCCGATGATGAGCTGGCCCATTACGCGGCCGGATGCACGGACGTCGAATACAAATTTCCGTTCGGGTGGTCTGAATTGGAGGGCATTGCCAATCGCGGGTCCTATGACCTTCAACAGCATTCTAAATTTTCAGGTCAAGACCTGCAGTACCAGGACCCGGTCACCAATGAGAAGTTCTTCCCGCACGTCATCGAGCCGTCCGGCGGCTGCGACCGCGGCACACTGGCCTTCCTGGTCGACGCCTACCACGAAGAGATTGTCAAGGATGCCACCCGCGTGGTCATGAAATTCCATCCGAAGCTGGCGCCCATCAAGGTCGCTGTGCTTCCCTTGCTCAAGAAGAACGATGCCATCGTCGCTCTAGCCAAGAAAATAAAATCCGAACTTCAAAAAGATATTGTTTGTGTGTATGATGATAGCGCTGCCATAGGAAAACTGTACCGCAGGCAGGACGAGGTCGGTACGGTCTTCTGTGTCACCGTCGATGTCCAATCTCTGGAAGACAAGCAGGTCACGGTGCGTCACCGCGACACCATGTTGCAGGAACGCATTCCCGTGGAGAACCTGCATGCGTATCTGAAGGAACGTTTAAATTAACTTGAACACGTAGAAAGGCAGTTGAAATGGCAAAAAAGCATGTGTTTTCGTATGGCGCCGGTAAAGCGGAAGCCAAGGGCGCAGATTTAACCAAGAATGTCTTAGGCGGCAAGGGTATCGGGCTCATGGAAATGACCTCGATCGGGATCAGTGTCCCGGCCGGTTTCACCGTTAGCATCCAGACCTGTGCAGAATATTATAGATCGGGTAAGAAGGTCCCGGCAGGCCTCGAAGCGCAATTGAAGGACGCCGTTAAGAAACTTGAAAAGGTCACCGGCAAGAAATTGGGCGACTCCATCGATCCTTTGTTGATCTCCGTGCGTTCCGGCGCGGCCCGTTCCATGCCCGGCATGCTTGAGACCATTTTGAACCTGGGCTTGAACGACAAGTCCGTCGAGGGTCTGGCCAAGAAAACCGGCAACCCGCGTTTTGCCTACGATTCCTACCGCCGCTTCATCCAAATGTATTCCTGCACGGCCATGGGCCTGTCCAAGCAGCCGATGGAAGATATGCTCCATGAGATGAAGCATGAGATCGGCGTCAAGAACGATCCCGAGATCCCTGCTGAAAAGCTCAAGGAACTGTGCAATCAATTCAAGGCTTTCTACAAAATGAACAAGGGCGAGGATTTCCCGCAAGAGCCCTGGAAGCAGTTGATGGGCGCGGTCCTGGCGGTATTCTCAAGCTGGGAAGCGGAGAAGGCCCAGACCTACCGCCGCGTCGAGAAGATCACCGACCTGGAAGGTACGGCCGTCAACGTCGTTCAGATGGTTTTCGGTAACAAGGGTGAGAACAGCGGTACCGGCGTTTGCTTTACCCGCGACCCCAACACCGGCGAGAATACATTTTACGGCGATTACCTGATCAATGCCCAGGGTGAGGACGTGGTGGCTGGTATCCGCACCCCGCTTAAATTGTCCACGCTGCAGGACAATATGCCCAAGGCATATGACCAGTTGTGCGCGGTCCGTGCGATCCTCGAATCCTATTACAAGGAAATGCAGGACCTTGAATTTACGATCGAAGACGAGAAATTGTATATGCTGCAATGCCGCACCGGTAAGCGTTCCCCGGCGGGGGCTTTTGCCATCGCCCTGGACCATGCCACCAAGCCGTTGCTCACCAAGGCGCAGGCCAATGACCTGGTCAAGAAGGGTTATTTGCCCAAGAAATGGGCGGAACTCGCCCTCAAGCCCGTCATCAGCAAGCAGCAGGCCTTGGGCCGTATTTCTTCCGACGATATCGAACGTTTGTTCTATCCCGTCATTGACACCAAGAAGGTTAAAGCTGAAGACCTGAAGAAGGCCAAATTGGGCAGCGGGATCAATGCTGTTCCGGGTGCTGCTTCTGGTAAGGTCGTTTTCACCGCTGCGGAAGCTGAGAGATTGGCTGCCAAGGGTGAGAAGGTGATCCTAGTCCGCAAGGAAACCAGCCCCGAGGACGTGGGTGGTATGCACGCCGCCAAGGGCATCCTGACCGCTACCGGCGGTAAGACCTCCCACGCTGCCGTCGTTGCCCGCGGCTGGGGTAAATGCTGTATCGTCGGCTGCGAAGCCCTCAACATCAATTACGAGACCAAGTCTTTCGTTATCAACGGCAAGACCATCAAGCACGGTGAGTTCTTGACCCTGGATGGTTCCATCGGTGATATCTATATCGGCGACATGCCGCTCATGACCCCGGAACTTCCGCAAAGCTATTACACCATCATGAAATGGGCGGATGAATTCAGGACCTTGAATGTGCGCACCAATGCGGACACGCCGTATGATGCCTTGAACGCCATCAAGATGGGCGCCGAGGGCATCGGCCTTTGCCGCACCGAGCACATGTTCTTCGATACCGAAGAACGCCGCCTGGCCATCCAGGAAATGATCGTCGCTGAGACCCTGGACGCCCGCAAGGTCGCTCTGGCCAAATTGTTGCCGTTCCAAACGGATGATTTCTATGGCATCTTCAAGGCCATGAACGGTTTTCCTGTTACCATCCGTTTGATCGATCCGCCTTTGCATGAGTTTACGCCTAAAGACCATGCCGGTGTTGAGAAATTGAGCCGCATCACTGGTTTGTCGACGGATAAGATCAAGCACCGCTGCGAACAGCTGCATGAATCCAACCCCATGTTGGGCCATCGCGGCTGCCGCCTGTGCATCACCTATCCTGAGATCCTGGACATGCAGGTGACGGCGATCATTGCCGCCGCCATCAAGGTCCGCAAGGAAGGTATCAAGGTTTTACCGGAGATCATGATCCCCTTGACCATGGACAAGAAGGAATTCAAGATCATGGAACAGCAGACCCGCAAGGTCGCTGACCACCTGATCAAACAGGCCGGCGTCAAGCTGTCCTACATGGTCGGTACCATGATCGAGATTCCGCGTGCGGCCCTTTTAGCGAATGAGATCGCCGAAGTTGCCGAGTTCTTCAGCTTCGGGACCAATGACCTGACCCAAATGACCTTAGGCCTTTCCCGCGACGACGCCGGCCGTTTTCTGCCGACCTATGTTGCAACGGAGAAGGACGGGGGCTGCGGTATTTTCAAGGATGACCCGTTCCAGAGCTTGGACCAGAGCGGTGTCGGTCTGCTCGTTGAAATGGGCATCAAGAAGGGCCGTTCCACCAAGAAGGACCTTAAGATCGGTATCTGCGGCGAGCACGGCGGTGAAGCGGAAAGCGTCAAGTTCTGCCACCGGGCAGGCATGAATTATGTGTCCTGTTCCCCGTACCGCGTGCCGATCGCACGTTTGGCTGCGGCCCAGGCTGCTTTGGCTGGCGCGCAGGGCAGTACCGGTTCCAAAAAAACAGCCAAGAAGAAATAACCTGTGTTCACAAAGACACGGTAAGGAACTATGGATCCGATAAAAGCCTATCTTAGGGATATTAAGGACATCAAGCTGTTGACCGCGCAGCAAGAGGTTGACCTTGCCCGTCGTGTTCAGAAGGGCGACAAGGAGGCTCGCGATGAAATGATCCGCGCCAATTTGCGCCTGGTCATCAGCATTGCCAAGCGCTATACCAATCTGGGGATAGCCTTGAGCGACCTGATCGAAGAGGGCAATATCGGCCTGATGCGCGGCGTTGACAAGTTCGATCCTGAAAAAGGGTTTCGTTTTTCGACCTATGCCGCCTGGTGGATCAAGCAGGGGATATCCCGCGCCATCATCGACCAGGGAAAGATGATCCGTGTCCCGGTCTATTTGAACGAAGAGATCATGAAGTACCGCAAGGTGGTCGAGAAATTGACCCAGCTCTTGCGCCGCCGCCCGACCACGGCGGAGATCGCCAAGAAATTGAAGGTCACCGTCGATAAGGTGCGCGAGCTCGACAGCGCGATCACCAAGATGTCCAGCCTTGATGCTCCTTTAGGGGAGGACGGGGACGGTCAGGTCAAGGACTTGGTCGAGGATGAGAGCATGGCCGCGCCGGACGCGGAAGTTGAGATCTTCTTCAACAAGGAACGTGCCACTGCCATCCTGGCGAATCTGGAAGAGCGCGAACGCATCATCATCGAAATGCGCTTTGGCCTGAAGGAAGATGGGGAGCAGCATACGCTGTCCCAGATCGCTAAACAGCTGGGCATTTCCCGTGAACGTGTGCGCCAGATCGAAGAATTGACCATACAGAAAATGAAGAAATTCCTGACCGAGCGTGAGAATGGGGAGGATAAGTGATGGCTGTAACCAATGTCAAACGCAAGCCGATCTACGTGCTCATCCTTCCCCGTTTTGAAGACATCTTCCATTCTTTCTATACGGGAGAGATCACCAAGGGTGTCAACCTGGCAGCGTCCCGCCTGAACGTTGATTTCCTGGTGCATATCACCGACCGTTCCAACCATGCTACCTGGCTGGATGCGACGCTGCTTGACCGCAAACACGTCGACGGCATCCTTTTTGCCGACATTGATAATGACCTTGATATCGTCAAGAAGGCCATCATGAAGGGCATGCCCTGCTTGGTCTTGAACAATATCATCAATGAGCCGATCAATTACATCGCGGTCAATAATTACAAGGCCGGTTTCCAGGTCACGGAAGAATTCATCAAATTGGGCCATAAGAATATTGCCACCATTGCCGGGGACCTTTCCACCCAGGCCGGCCAGGCGCGTTTGGAAGGTTATAATGACGCCTTGACCAAGCATGGCATCACCCTGGATAAGGGCTATGTCAAGATCGGTGGATTCCTGCGTACCCCTGCCCGGCAGGCCGCCCAGGACCTGTTGAAATTGAGTAAGCGTCCGACCGCTATCTTTGCTGCTTCCGACGTCATGGCCCTTGAGGCTTTGGACGTGGCCAAGTCCAAGAAATTAAGCGTACCCGGCGACCTTGCGATTTGCGGTTTTGACGACAATCCTTTGAATGCCCATTCATCCATCAAGCTTGCCACTGTGTCCCAGCCGCTCGTTGAGATGGGCCGTTTGGGCCTGGAAATGCTTTACCAGATCAGCCACGGCAAGGCCAAGCTTCCGGTCAAAGAAGTACTGGCTGCAAAATTGCTCAAGGGCGAATCCATGGGGAAGGCTTAAGATGACACTCAATGACCTGAAGAAACATATCCGTGACATCCCTGATTACCCGAAAGAGGGGATCGTGTTCAAGGACATATCCACGCTTTTAAAGCACAAGGATGCGTTCAAGAAGTCCATCGACACCCTGGCCGGAAAATTCAAGAAGCAGCGCATCCAATACGTCGTCGGTGTTGAGGCCCGCGGGTTCATATTTGGTTCGGCCTTGGCGTATAAATTGGGAGCCGGTTTCATCCCTGTACGCAAAAAGGGCAAGCTGCCGTATAAGACCAAGAGCGTGACCTACCAGTTGGAATATGGCACCGACACTCTGGAGATCCATGAAGATGCCATCGCTCCCAATTCCCGCGTCCTGGTGGTGGATGATCTTTTGGCCACCGGTGGTACGGTCGGCGCTGTGGTGCATCTTTTGACCCTGCAAAAAGCCAAGATCGTGGCTGTAGCTTTTATCATTGAGCTCAAGTTCCTGAACGGCAAAGCACGTTTGAAAGATCTTCCTGTTTATTCGATCCTTCAGTACTGATGCAAAAGCAAAAATACTTCCTTCCATTGGCACTGCTCGTCCTTGCCATCGGTTTTGTTTACAGCCCGATCCTTAAATTCCCCATGCCCGCCTGGCGGGAACCCATTGAAGTCATTGGCCACATCGTGGCGGCAGCTGTCTTTTTCCTGATATTGAACGTGAATTTCAGCATACCTGCCGCATTCTGCGGGGCGTCCTTGTTTGCCTTTCTTCCGGTATATGCGTCACAGTGGGCCGCGGGCCCGTTGGGGCTGGCCGGTATTGGACTATATGTGGGCGGGGTCCTCCTTGCAAGTCTGGCAGCTTTTGGTTTTGAACGTTTTTATATCTTTCTCAAGACCCAAGAGGCATTGATCAGGCAGCTGTTCCTGGCGGGTGTCGGGGTTTTGATCTTGGGGTTGGCCTTGATGGCTGTGGACACCAATCGTGTATGGAGGGATGAGATGTCCCTGCGCCGCTGGCGTGCCGAGCACCGCCCGTCGGCAGTATCGCTCAATGCCTGGGCCAGGTTCCTGTACACGCACACGGCTGGTGCGGACAAGGCGAAATCTGTTTATGAGCAGGCATTGAAGAAAGACCCACACAACAAGGAGGCCAATTTTGCCCTTGCCGACATTTATGAGGACCAGGCAGATGCACAAGGGATGATCAATGTGTACAAACGGCTCTTGGAAATGTATCCCGAGGATTTGGATGTGATGACCCTCATCATACAGGGATATACGGATGCCATTAAGAAATACCCCGACGTGTCCATTTACCAGGAAAAGCGCGAGGATGTGCTGGCCGAATATGAGCAATTGACCAAGCGTAAGAAATACGGTGCGAATGATTATTTTAACTTGGGCTTCCTGTATGAGCAGGTGGGCGGTTACGAGGAAGCCATGCGTTTTTATGCCAAAGCCATCGCCCTTGACCCTAAACATGAGAAGGCCACATATAATTTGGCGAGCCGTTACCAGGCATCGGGGGACATCAAGACCGCGCTGGTCCTGTACGAGCGCCTGGTGCATTTCCATCCCCGCTCCACGCTGGCCTATTTGAACATGGGTGTCATTTACAATGCCCTGGGTGACGCGGACAAGGCCCGCTACCTCTACCAAAAGGTCATTAATATAGACCCGGATAATGCGGAGGCGTATTTCAACCTGGGTTATTTGAGCGAAACAGCGGGGGAATTAAAGGACGCCCTTAATTACTACGAGAAGGCAGTGGACCATGATTCCCGCCAGGCGGAAGCGTATTACAACATGGGCAATGTCTATGCCCTCCTCGAACAATACCCTGAAGCCATCGCATCCTATTTAAAGACGGTGGCCATCAACCCTAACCACCAGAATGCTTTTGTCAATTTGTCCATCCTGTCGTTCAAGGCCAGGGATTTTCAAGGATCCATACGTTATCTGGAAGAAGCCAGACTTTTAGGGTATAATCCTCCCGCTGCATACCTGAAAACGCTGGAGCCGTACCGTAAAAAGTAGCGTATACTTGTTTCAAATAATGTCCCTGTAGCTCAGATTTGGATAGAGCGCGGCTCTCCTAAGGCCGGCGTCGTTGGTTCGAATCCAACCAGGGACGCCATTTAACTCTCTCGAATCTGTCGACGAGAGATGATTAAAACCCTGATGGGAGCGATCCTGCCAGGGTTTTTCCATCTGCCAACGTGTCAAACACTTACGCCATAATAAAACCTCAATTTTGATATTTTTTAGGTAAGCGTTGTAAATCGCTCTGGAAACCTTGCTTACTCCGTCGGAAATTCTCGCTTTCATATCTCTTTATCTCAGAATCGGCCTTTAGTTAATCGATCCTAGTTAATGCCAATTTCGGGCTATTGGGGTGGTGCTTAGTCTGCAAATAGGCCATTAACTAGGAAATGCCTGATTTGGTGATTAGGGAAAAGAGAGATAAAGGTAATTTTATGAGCGAGCTTGTAGGAGTTCTTGCCAAAGTGCGTATTGATTATCCCAGTCAAATTCGTTTATGACATTACGCACCTTGTATTCGGGGATGAGAGATAGTGTTTGGGTATCGAGATTAAGAATATCCTCTTGAATTCTTGGAGAGAGTAATAAATGGTTAAGGGCTTGATCGATACGGACTGGACTTAGGTTGAGCCATTCGGAAGCTTGTTTAAGGCTATTAATACGTCCGTTGTTCATCAAGACCTGCAACTGATGTGCAAAAACTAGAGTATTTTTGATCCTAGGTTCTTTAGTAATTTCTACTTCTTTATGCCATTTGGTCACATGTCTGGACTTTTTAACATCAGAATCGAATTCTAACCGGACATCTGTTTCTTTAAAAGTAATCCCAACTTTTTGAGCAGGAACGTCACAATCAACTTCCTTTAGAACAGTTTTAATGATTTGGTGCCTTCTTTCGAATAATAAGGTGCCCCAAACAGGGGAGAGTAAGGCTTCGATCTCTGTTTTGTGTTCTCCGTCGTATTTGTCAGAATTTTGTATCAATGTTTTCTTTAAAAAATCAGTGACAGCGTCTTCTATCGTCAGCGCATTGATTGATTTATTTGGGCAAGCGCCATAACCACGTTTTTGAGCGTTGGAACAAATGTAATAACGGTATCTAAACCCATTTTCTTTTTGGGTGTAGGTATGGTACATCATTGTATTGCAGCTTTTACATTTTAATAGGTGCGTCAATAATCCTGAACACTCCGTGTTCTTGGCGGCTTTTCTTAAAACAAGGTTTTCAGCTAGTTTATCCTGGGCTTTTTTGAAGGTTTCTTCGTCTATAATGGCTGGTTGTTGACCATCATAGATCTTTCCTTGATATTTAACCTTACCGATATAAAGCACATTTTTGATGATCTGCTGGACATGCGTGTTCCCGAAGGTAAGTCCACTGCAAACCTTTCCTTTTTTAGTCACCCATCTTTTAGTCCTATAGCCTTTTTCATTGAGTATCATGGCCGTTTTAAGAAGGGAATTCCCTCCAATATAAAGGTCGTATATTTCACGGATGAGCTTGACTTCGGTTTCATTAATAATAAGCTTCTTGGTTTCCTTGTTTAAGTCATAGCCTATAGGCGCTCTACCGCCCATCCATTGGCCTTTTTTACGGGCAGCACCCATTTTATCCCTAGTGCGCTCACTGATGATTTCCCGTTCGAATTGGGCGAAAGATAACAAAATATTCAGCGTAAGCCTCCCCATTGAGGTATTGGTACTAAAGTTTTGTGTTACAGATACAAAGGTGACATTGTTTTTATCAAAGAATTCAAGCAGTTGACTAAAATCCAGAAGGGAACGGGAGAGGCGATCAATTTTATATACCACAACGCAGTCGATTTTCTTTTCTTTGATGTCGGAGAGGAGTTTTTGCAGGCCAGGGCGTTCAATATTGGCCCCTGTGAATCCGCCATCGTCATAGAGTTCATTGAGGACCACCCATCCTTCATGCTGTTGGCTTTTGATATAGCTTTCAGCAGACTCGCGTTGGGCATCAAGGGAAGTAAAGTCCTGGTCTAACCCTTCAGTTGTGGACTTACGGGTATAAATAGCGCAACAAAGTTGTTTTTTTGTTCTTTTCCTTCCATAAACCACCTTTAGACTTTAAAAAATAAATAACCGTTCCAATGCGCTCCAGTCACTTCTTTGGCGATGGCCGTAAGCGTTTTATATGCCTTCCCACAATATTCAAACCCTGTTTCTAAGGTCTTAACTTCTAGCGTTTTGCCTTTGTATTCCTTAGTAATGACCGTTCCTGGGATAGGCAATCTGCGATCACGTGATAGCTTCTTCTTTGGGTTTATTTCCTGAGAGTTTTCTTCAGGCCTTAAGGCCTTGTTGTTGACTGGGTCATATTGATTTATAAGTTCATTAATTCGGGCTTGGGAATCTGTTGATAATCCGCCGTATTCAATCTCTTGGATCCGGTAAGCGATCTTACGCCAAAGGTAGGTTTTATTATTAGAGGTAGGCTTTTCGCCTTTGAACACTTCCTCGTATTTGGCCTTTAATTGCTCTAGTGACTGGTTTTTAAGGTTCATAATTTGTTCAACGATAGTTTCTTTCATGTGGCCTCCGTTTCTGTTCATATATGGCCATACTATCAGAGATATAGCAAGTTGATTCTGCTTACAAATAAAAAAATTGCCATTTTGTTGTTCATAGGGCATACTTTCAGTAACCCCCAAAGGAAATAGCTTTAACCACGTAATTTTAAGTTTCTACATACTCCATAAAGTCTCAAAAGAGGGAATTTTAATGTTTAGAAAATTTATTGCCTTATTCGTATGTTTAACTTTTATTTCTAGCAATTTCCAGTACGTTCACGCTCAGGATTTTAGTATCAATCAGTTGCCTGTTCCTGGAAAAATGCTTGGTGTTTCTAAAGTCTTTACGCCCATTCTTGTTAAAGGTTTAATAGTCCACCCCAATAAACCGCTTAGTTTTGATTTTATCGTTGATTCTGGCGATGATTCCATAGATCAATCCGTCATAAAAGAGCAGAGCGAACGCATCGCTAAATATTTTCTTGCTGCTGTTACAGTTCCCGAGGATCAGCTCTGGGTCAATTTGTCTCCTTATGAGAAGGACAGAGTCATTGAGAATGATCTTGGACAAACCGTTCTTGGCCGCGACATGTTAGCGCAGGATTATATCCTCAAGCAGTTGACCGCGTCGCTTATCTATCCAGAGCAAGGACTTGGGAAAGAATTTTGGGCGAAGATTTATAAGAAAGTCGCGGAGAAGTTTGGGACGACAGATATTCCAGTTAATACTTTTAACAAAGTTTGGATTATGCCCGAGAAGGCAGAGGTTTTTGAGAAGGGGGATGCAGTCTACATTACTGAAGCAAAGCTTAAAGTGATGTTGGATAGCGACCATAAGGCTATGATGAAAAAGGTTTCTGATGATATGTCTGATGAGAAAGCAGTCTTAACGAAAGCAGCCATGCGTGAGATTATCCTCCCGGCAATTGAAAAAGAAGTCAATGAAGGTCAGAATTTCGCGGGTATCCGTCAGATTTACCACGCGGCGATCTTGGCTAAATGGTACCGTGAGATTATTCAGAATACGCTTCTCGCTGAAGCTTATGTCGGCAAGAATCGCGTGGTGGGTGTTACCTCTGAGGATAAGGTGTTTAAGGAAGAGATTTATCAGCGGTATATTTCGGCGTATAAGAAAGGTGTATTTAATTATATAAAAGAGGAACCCGACGCTACGACCGGTGGTGTTATCCCAAGAAAATATTTTTCTGGCGGAATAGAAGATTTCGCAATGAAGAATATTCCGCTGGCTCATACGGTCAATCCTTTGGCCATAGGCCGTCCGGTGGGTCAGATTTTTAAGGTCGATTTGGCGATGAATTCTTCATCCAAAGTGGCGGAGGGTGATGAATTAAAAAGTAAGGGGCTTGAAGATCATCAAGATTTATTGGTAAGCCTCAGAAGCAACGGGCAAAAGCTTATAGATTTTTTTGGCAGAGGGGCTATGGATAAAAAAGACGCTATGAATCCTGGCGCAATTTTGTTATTAGGGAATCATGAGGTACTCACAGCGTTAAGTTTTATTGAGTATTACCAAAAGATCCTAGAAACTGGCCAAAAGCCTCCGGTTATTATTTCAGGAGGGATTGGCGCGGGGACATCATTCTTGCGTGGGCGTATATCTGAATATTACCATGGAAAAAGGTGGCTCTTGCCTAACGGTTTTTCTGATTTGAGTGAGGCAGAAATGCTTAAGGATTTATTGATCAAAAGCGGCATACCTTCCGGTGTCATAGTGGAGCCAGTTGAAAGCAAAGCAGACAATACTTTTAAGAATTTTTCTAATAGTTTGCCTATCTTAAAGGGATTGATAAGCGATAGTAGACTCCATTTCGATGATCTTTTAGTTGTGTTCCAGACACCAACACAGATTTATCGTACTCAAGTGACCGGCGAAGATGTGCTAAAGAATGCCGGCCTATCACTAAAGGTCAGAACAGTTACACCGTATAACTTGGATTTAAGTAAGTTGACCAGTCAGGAACTTGCGATAACTTTTTTTCGGCTTGTAGGTCTGCGGAAGTTTGGGATAACAGATGAAATTTCTTTAATAGAGAAGCATTATAAAGAAGTAGCCAATAGTATTGATGAAGGAACCAGGGTGGCTTTTACTGCAGTGGAAAATGATTTTAATCGTTTGATGGAAATGTCGCCGGAATTAATGAATTACCTTTCTGGGGCTTTTGGAGTTAAGGCGTTAGAGAAGACTCTGTGGGAGAAATATAAAGATGAATTAAAGAAAATGCAACCCGGTGGTGATATTAGCAGTATGGCTGTTTCGATGAATTCAGAGCAAGGAGAAAGGTATAGAAAGGCAGTGGAGAGTATATTAGCTGATCGGGGTTTAAAGTATGTGACATCAGATGTTCTGTTCGAAGCGGCGAAAATTGCTATTAAAGCACAAGATATCAGTTATGTCAGGGGAAGTTTCGCTTTGCAGCCAGGATCGATGAATCCGTATACTAATGGGCATCTCGCTCTTTCGTTAGCTGGTATTTTGAGTGCAAATTTGAATGGGACTATCGTTGCGACCGCTGGTGCGATCCCTGAGAAGCCTTATGCGTTGTCTGCTCAGTTGAGGAATTGGATGGCCCAAAAGGCAGTTGATGATGTGTCTTCATGGGTAAGAGTTTCCAGTATCAGGAGTGATGTTTATGAGTCTTTCAAGGATGGGGATTTGAATAAATGGGGGGATGATTTAGCAGCTCAGGTTCGCATGATGGATTTAGCTGGATTTATTTGGCTCTTTTTGACGAATCCCGATGTGAATTGGATTTATTTGGCGGGGTCGGATAAAGTCGCGGATTATCCGAAAAAAAATGAGATCGATTTTATCAAGAACGTTTTACACGATAAAGCGCATGCGAAAGTTTTATATTTTCTTCGTCAAGGTGAAACAAGGGAGTCACTATATCAGACTATCAAGGGGACATGGGTTCAAGGCCTCTGGGATAAAGGATTTTTTGAGGAGGGGAAGAGGGAGACCCCGAAGGAGATTAACGCCAATGATTTAAAATTAAGCATTAGCCGGGGAGCTGGTACGAAAGGCTGGCTTTCCGATGCGCTTCAGGACGTGTTGATGCGTTATCCGCAGTT
>JAYVSG010000020.1:0-2195 GCA_043775535.1 Candidatus Omnitrophota bacterium | reverse complement strand
TTATGTCCGGTCAGTAAATCCTGCCAGGCATACAAAGAGGGTAGGCAGGAAATAATCCCTGAACCTAAGGAACGGGTGATCAAGGATGTCAGCGCGGTCATTGCTATTATAGTGAAGGATGGGAAATATTTTATACAGAAACGACCTGCCAAGGGTTTGTTGGCTGACCTGTGGGAATTTCCCGGGGGTAAGGTCGAGTCAGGGGAAACGAAGCTGAAGGCTCTTGAGCGTGAGATCAGGGAAGAACTGGGAATTATTCTTGAGAGTGCAGAGCATTTATTTGATGTCAGGCATTTTTATACCCAGTTCCGTGTTGATCTGGCGGTATTCCTGTGCAAGGTTAGGACATGGCCCAAGTCCGATGAGACGCATAAATGGGTTGGTCTCAAGTCCATGCATAAATACCCTATGCCTTCTGGGAGTGCAAAGATAGTTGAGAAGCTTGAGAAAAATACTTGACAAAGAAGAATAATAGTCTATACTTTCGATAGATTTAGTGGAGATTAAATGATATCCAAAAAGACAACATACGGTTTGAAAGCAGTTATTTACTTGGCAAAGAAAAGTGACTCAAATCCGGTTTTGATCACGGATCTGGCCAGGGAAGAAGGTATCCCCAAAAAGTTCTTGGAGGCTATTCTCTTGGAATTGAGAAAAGAAGGGATCTTGGAAAGTAAGAAGGGTAAAGGCGGCGGATATTTCCTGGGTAGATTACCGGACGAGATCACGATAGGGCAGGTCATTAAAGTTCTCGACGGGCCTTTAGGGGAATCTTCTTTTTCTAATAAAACAGATGAAGATAATGAGATCAAGGCTATCATGAAGGAGGTTAGGGATGCGATGTCGAATATATTGGACAGGACTACTCTCGCGGATGTTATCGAAAGAACACGCAGCGGTAAAAATGTGTTGAATTATATGATCTAGTTTTTTTTCAATTAAAACCCTACTAAAACTATAGGTAATATAGGTTAATAAAACAGGAGAGTAAGATGAAAAATACGTTCAAAGTTCTACCGATCGCCGCACTATTGTCGATCGCTCTGGCAGCTCAGCCTGCACACGCGGTGAGTGTTGAAGATCGTTTGGCGGATCTCGAGCAGCAGATCGCCGTTCTCAAGCGTCAATTGGAGAATGATAAAGAAACATCCACCACCAAGGCCAAGGATGCTCCGATCATTACGGCCAGCACAAAGGATGGTTTTAGCATCAAGTCTCCGGATGATGCTTTTAAATTGAAGATCCGCGGGTTGATCCAAGCCGATGCCCGTGTTTATACGGATAATAGGAAAGATCTGACCGGCACCACGGACAACTTCCTGGTGCGCAGGGCCCGTCCGATCTTTGAAGGTACGGTTGGTAAGAGCTTCGATTTCTACCTCATGCCTGATCTGGCCACCAATGCTACGGCATCTAGCAATGCCCAGCTGGTCTATGCATATGTCGATTTCAAGCTCAATCCTGCCTTGAAGATACGCGGCGGTAAGTTCAAAGCTCCGCTTGGGTTGGAGCGCCTGCAGTCGGATGCAGTGGCTAATTTCATTGAATCCGGTTTGCCGACCAATCTTGTTCCCAACCGCGATGTTGGTTTCCAGTTGTTTGGTGATCTATTCAATGATACGACCAATTATGCGGTAGGTATTTTTAACGGCGGTCCTGATCTGGCCAGCGTTGATACGGCGGATACCAATAATGACAAGGATCTGATCGGACGCGTATTTGTTCAGCCCTTTAAGAATGGAGATTCGCTCGCTAAAGGTTTGGGTGTGGGCGTTGCGGGTTCCTATGGCCATAAGGAAGGTACGACCTTATCCAGCTATAGATCTCCCGGTCAGGCAACCGTGTTCAGTTATTCTGGGACCGGCCTTGTCAATGATGGAGCGAATACACGTTTCAGTCCTCAGGTTTCCTACTATAAGGGTTCCTTGGGTGTTTTGGGTGAGTATGTGTCTTCCTCTCAAGAACTTACCCGCGGCGCCGGTATTCATGACACCTTTACCAATAAAGCCTGGCAGGTCTCAAGCAATTATGTCCTGACCGGCGAATTGGCTTCTTATAAGGGGATCACGCCGCGTAACAATTTTGACCTTGAAAAAGGCACCTGGGGTGCGTTCGAAGTGGTCGGACGTTATGGAGAGCTTGATGTTGACAACAGCATCTTTGATCAGGGCTTTGCCAGCTTGAACAGTTCTGTG
>JAYVSG010000019.1:0-11328 GCA_043775535.1 Candidatus Omnitrophota bacterium | reverse complement strand
TCATTGGCCTGCACATAATACGTACCCCCGACCGCAACGGGCCCGAAGAAAATAAAGACAAAAAGGTCTCCAAGCCCCAAATACCCCAAAGGCTTCCTGCCTGCTGTATAAAATATTCCCGATAAAATGGAAGCAACACCGATAACGGCGATCACCATGCCGCCGCGGTAGAACAAATATACCGACGCGACGATCGCCAAGGAAAAAGTGATCACTGCGGCCGAAAGGACTGTTCCGGGCCGGATCAAACCTGCCTGGGTCACGCGCACCGGACCCACCCTGTCCTTAGTGTCCGCACCCTTCTTAAAATCACAATAATCATTAACGAGATTGGTCGCCACCTGTATCATCAGTGCGGCAAAAAGCGCAGCCGCTGCCGAAGGCCAATGCACGACTCCGTCGCCAAAAGCCATGGCCGTGCCGATGGCCACCGGCGCGATCGCAGCCGGAAGGGTTTTAGGACGAATGGCAAGCAACCAATTCTTAAACATAGGAATGGATCCCTGCTTTCGCAGGGATGACAAAGATTAAGGGCGCTTCGGGAATTTGGAGAAATCCGGTTTACGCTTTTGCTGGAAGGCATTGCGGCCTTCCTGGCCTTCTTCGGTCATGTAGAACAACAGCGTGGCATTGCCGGCCAATTCCTGCAGGCCTGCCTGTCCGTCGCAGTCCGCATTGAGCGCGGACTTCAAACAACGGATGGCCATGGGAGAATGCTGGAGGATCTCCTTGCACCACTGCACGGTCTCGGCTTCCAGTTTCGCGTAGGGCACAACAGTATTCGCCAGCCCCATTTCCAAAGCTTGCTTGGCATTGTACTGGCGGCAGAGGAACCATATCTCACGGGCCTTCTTCTGTCCGACGATGCGGGCCATGTAGCTCGACCCGTAACCGCCGTCGAAGGACCCCACCTTGGGACCAGTTTGCCCGAAAATGGCATTATCCGCGGCAATGGTCAGGTCACAGATCATTTGCAGGATCTGCCCGCCGCCCACCGCATAGCCGGCCACCATGGCGACCACAGGCTTGGGACAGGTGCGGATCTGACGCTGAAAATCCAGGACATTCAAACGGTTGGTCCCATCCTTGTCCTTATACCCCGCGTCCCCGCGTATCTTCTGGTCCCCGCCGGAACAAAAAGCTTCCTTGCCTTCGCCTGTCAGGATAATGACCCCGACCTTTCCATCATCACGGGCATCATTGAGAGCGTCGGACATTTCCTTGACCGTGACCGGCGTAAAGGCATTGCGGCGGTGTGGGCGGTTGATGGTGATCTTGGCGATCCCATCCATCTTCTCATATTTGATCTCTTCGTATTGGCCTGCCTTGGTCCATTTGAATTTAGACATCACTATACCTCGGGATTAAATGCACGTGCGCGTGCATGACAATTTGACCGGCCACAGCGCCGCAGTTGGCCTGCACATTATATCCGGCAGGATCATTCTCTTTCTGGAGCAGGGCCTTTGCCCTTTTGATCAGCTCGAATACGGCAGATATCTCGGCCGCGGTGGAATCGAAAACCGTGGCATGATGGCGCTTGGGAATGAAGAGCATGTGCCCCTTGGTGTGGGGCTTGATATCATAGATGGCGTAAGCCAACTCATTTTCCATGACCCTGGGAAGGTCCTTACAAAAAATACAATCCGGCACGGGGTTTTCCTTCTGCTTACGGTTGGGATTATAACGACGGACAACGCAGGGCATTACACCTTTAAACTGCGTTCCAGCTCTTCAATGTCCTTCTTGGCTTTCGGCGCGGCAGCATTGAATATCTCACAATACAACTGGATGGCAAGTTCCTTCTCGCCCTCCATCAGCAAATGACGCACATCGAACATCGTGCCTTTACCCTTCGGGGGAAGTTTACCGCGACGGCGGGCACCGTTAACCGACCACAAATGGCGCGTATTCAAAAGCACCAGGAAACAGACCAAAATAACGAGGGTTACATAAACAGTGACCATGACCGCCCCTTTCCCTTTATCCGTTTTCCTTATCTTCCTTGGCGAAGTTCTCAACGACCTTTTTGACTTCCAACTCAGCCTTGTCGATCTTGGCCTTGCATACCCTTAATAATTCCACAGCTTCCTGCACATGGGCTGAAAGCTCATCCACGTCAATATCATCGTCCTCGATCTGCTTCAAAAGCTCATCGAGACGTTCCACGGCTTCACTGTATTTGATCATGTTCTTGGACATATCAATCCTTAACGGCCTCACGGACATCACTTAATACCTGTCCGTCCTGCAGGAGCGTGGTTAAAACCTCGCCCTTCTTGATCCCTTTAATGGAACGGACCGTCCGGCCCTTGCTGTCGCGGGTGATGGAAAAGCCCCGTTTGAGCGTATTCTTGGGATCGGCCATCCCCACCAGCTTTCGATAGTTTTCTATTTTAGCCCGTGAATTTACCAGGTGCAATTGAATTATTTTCTTAAGTCCTTCGCGCGCATGGTCCAGGCGGCGCTTCGGCTCCTTGACGAGCATTGTCGGCGTGCGCACCAGGGCGGTCGCATAATCCCTTAGACGCCTCTGCTCAAGCTTAACATATTCCTGTGCACGGCGTACCATATCCTCCTGCTTCTCATTGAGATGGAGCAAAAACTCTTCAACACGCCCGATCAGGAAACGGGCAACGGCGGTCGGGGTCTTCACAAAGGTATGGGCGGCCAGGTCGGTGACCGTGGTATTGATCTCATGGCCGATGCCGCTGACGACCGGTAAACGGCTTTCCGCAATCGCAACGGCGATCTTCTCACTGTCAAAACAACCCAATTCCGTGACTGAACCGCCGCCACGCGTGATGACCAGGACATCCAGCTCCATGCTGTTAAGGACATTCAAGGCCTTGACCACGGAAGCTTCCGCCCCCTTGCCCTGCATCAGGGCATTGGCCACGAACACCTTGAAACCAAAACCGCTTTTCTTGATCTCATCGATGAAGTCATGGTAGGCCGCGGAATCATAGGATGTGACCAGCCCTATATTGAGAGGGACCCTCGGCAGGGCCAAACGTTTATTGCGGTCGAGCACACCCTTTTGCTTCAGGGCAGCGATCAAACGCTGGCGGTCCTGGGCGATCTTTCCCAGTGTATAGATCGGATCAATGCTTTCTGCGATCAGACGGACCTGACCAAAGGCGGGATAAAAATCAACCTTGCATAGAAGCTTCACTTCAATGCCGTCCTTGAGAGCGAATGCGTTCTCGGCCCGGCTTAAGATGGATTCGATCCGAAGCCTCGTATTGGCCCAGATGATGACCCCGGCCTTGGCAATGATCTCCGAGGAGCCCTTGTCTTTCTCGCTCAAGGTGAAATATAGGTGCTTCTTATCTTTGAGTTCCTGGATCTCACCCGTGACCCAGACGGCTTGGGGAAAGCCGCTGCTCAAAACATCCCGGATGAAATTGTTCAGTTCGGATACGGTGAGGAATTCCTGGTTCATGCTTTCAAAAGGCCCAGGTGCAGCATTTCTTTTTCAAGGGCCTGTCCAGCGAGGATGATGACCGCCTCCATTCCCTTTAATTTGGCATCGAGTGCATTCTTCAAGCCATGCAATTTTTTGGCATTTTCCGGGGTCTTGTTCTGCATGTCGGACGCATACCATTGTTCATAGGCCTTATGTTCTTTAAGCGCCGCATTGAATTCCTCGATAGCACGGACATAGGAGCCAATGGCCTCATGCTTGCGCACGATCTCTTGATCCTTGACCAAAGGCCAGGCTTCATGCTTAAAGCCATGGATGATGAATTGGCGCTGGTCCATCACATAGAAGAGCTCCAGGTTCTTATCCATCTCTTCCAAAAAAGCGGTCAGATCCTTCTTAAGACGTCCCTGCTGGAATATTTTTTCGAGCATCACCACTTATTTCCTTTTGAATTGTTTTAAAGATTCAACGATATCATCGAGTTTCAATATGGGCAGTACCGTTGAGAAATCATCGGTCCAGGTGGCCATGGGCTTAAAATGGGTCAAATCGGTGAGCCGCCAGCCTTCTTCTGAGACCAGGCGGATAAAACGCTCCTGGTCCCACGTGATGACCGCCCAAAAAGTACGCATGGTGATGCCGTCCTGCTTTGCTTCCTTGAACGCCACATACCCGCCCAGGTCCTGGGCGATCCGCGCCACTATCGGTTCCAGATCAAAATAACGGTTCGGGATATGGAAAAGAATGCCTCCATGTGAGGTCAAATGCTCCCGGTACAACTTCACCACATCCCTGTTGATCAAATGGAACGGTATGGAATCCCCGCCAAAAGCATCGATGACCAGGACGTCATAGGTCAACCCGCTCTTCGCCAATGAAATGCGCGCATCCCCGATGGCAACCTTCACAGGTCCCGGAGCAAGATTCAAATAATAGAAGTGTTTGGCCGCGATCTTAACGACGTCCGGGTCCAGCTCATAGAAATCCATGGGCATATCCGGCTTGGCATACATGGCAATAGTGCCCGCTCCCAGACCGAACGCCCCCACCCTCCGGGCGGAAAAAATATCCTTGATGAATACCTCTCCCAAGGGCGATAAGGGACTGTAATACCCCAAAGGCACCATGCGGCGCTGGTCCGTCCATTCCAATCCATGCAGGGTCGTGCCATGCAGGAAGGTGCGCACGCCATTCTTATCATACGCATCATAGATGCCGTAATAATTACGTTTCTTGATGAGGGACGTATGTGTCTTATAGGTCGTGTCGAAAACCACGGCAGCCAAGAGCAGGCCGATCAATATGATGCGCAGGCTCTTCTTGGAATATGCCAAAGCCAGAAGACCCACGCCCAGCAGGAATTCAACCGGAGAACGCGAGATCAACGGGACGATCCAGCTCGTGACAAAACCACCCAGAAAACCTCCGAGCGAGATCATCACGTAAAAGAATGTCATATTGCCCGGCGCCGGTTTGGATTTGATCAATTCATTTTGCGCATGCAGGCACAGGAAGAAAAGAGCAGTGCTGAACAGGATGATCGCCCAAGCCGCAGGCATCAGGGTGACCCTTTGGTACACATACAAGGCCATGGCCAGAACAAGGATCAGGACCGACCAAGTGTTCATCCACCGTGGGACCAAGGGCTTGTTCTTGAAGGCCAGGACAAAGCTCAACAAATAAATACTTAGCGGCAGGATCCACAATAAAGGCACCGGCGCCACTTCATAGGTGATGATATTGGTGACGGACAAGAACAGGGCCACACTGCCGGCGCTTAAACAAAGCCAACGCAGGGCCGTGCCGCGCGTCACCGGAGCAACCTTTTCCTCTGCCCTCACCTTTTCTTCAAGCGGGCCCACTATGTACAGGCACAGGATATTCAACACAGCCAGGACCACATAGGCAACGCGCCAGATGTTCAACTGCTCGGTGTTGGTCATGAAATATTCAAAGATGAACGGATAGGTCCACAGAGCGGCAAAAGAACCGATATTGGAGACCGCGTACAACATATAGGGATGTTCCCGGCCCTGCAGTTTGGACGCTGCCAACCAAGACTGCGTCACCAGAGAGACGGTGGATAGAATAAAGAACACCGGCCCGATCGTGAGGAAAAGCCGCACAAAGATATCCAAGACCAAGGGCATGGATGCAGCCTGATCGTTGACATGGATGTTGTGGCCCGGAAAGAACAAAAACGGCAGGAAGAGCAGGGCGATATGCAGCTTTAAATATGTTTTAATGCCAAAACGTTTGATCAGGTAATGGGCAAAAACATAGCCGGCCAGAAGCACGGCCTGGAAAAAAACGACGCACGCCCCCCACACCAGGTAGGAGCCGCCATAACTCGGCAGGAACAATTTAGCAACGATCAATTCGATCTGGAACAACAGGAACGCGGAAAGGAAGGTGATGACGCACAACAAAAGCTGGACTGCCGCTGGAGATATCATAAGTGAAGATATAATAAACAAAAAGCGCGGCTTTGTCATCCAGTATTATCTGCGTTTCACTATGCCCCCAGGTACGATCTTAGCATCCAGGCCATTTTCTCATGCTGTTCCATAAGGCCGGTCAGGTAATCGGCCGTGCCCTTGTCTTTATACTTCTCATCGGCCTGGTCCACGTTCTTTCTCAAATTGACGATCAACGCCTCATGGTCCGTCAGCAGATTCTTGATCATCCTCTTCGCGTCCGGCCTGTCCCCCGGCACTTCTTTCAAACGCGTCTTCTGGGTGAATTCTTTCAAGGTGCCCGCAGCGATGCCTCCCAATTTCCTCACGCGCTCCGCGGTCTCATCAATGGTCTCGACCATTTCACGGTATTGCCCTTCTAGGAATTTATGCAACTCGGCAAAACTCGAACCTTCCACGTTCCAATGGTAATTGAGCGTCTTCGTATACAGTACGTATTGGTCTGATAATACAACATTCAACAGGGCAACCAGCTCTTTGCGATTCTTTTCTTCGATGCCGATATTAGGTTTCATGGAGCTCCTTGGCTTATTAAGCAGCGGTATTTTTATTAAGTAAATAGTAAAGGATCATCCCGATCAAGGGGAAAAATATGATCAGAAGGATCCATAAGGCCTTCTTACTGGTATCCATGGGCTTCTTGACACAATCCACAATGGCGATGATGTCAAAGATAAAGACCACTAAGGCTAACAAATTGATGACCATATCTTTCTCCTATTGAGGGTGGGTAAACGTTTGCTATGCCAAAAGGATAGCAATATCAACATTAAGGCAGGATGAAACCAGTATTAATAAAAAATCCCCGCAACAGCATGGGCTATTGCGGGGAGAAATAACAAGATCCGGTCCGGAAGCTATGCCTTGGTCTTCTTGCTCCGGCTGCGGCGATAAAGACCGAACAACCCGCCTCCCAATAACAGCAAGGATGAAGGCTCCGGCGTTGTTACGCTCCCGGCAAATCCTGTGGTGTGGTTGAGTGTGATGCCGCTGAATTTCGGGTCGGAGGCCACGATCCAATATTTCTCATTAGGCTGCAAGGCTGTATTAAAAGGATTCAACGGGACCAGGAGATCCGGATAGGCTGTCTTATTCAAGGAATCACCCGTGATAAATTTGTAGGAAGAAGATGCCAGCACATCCCCGGTTGGTTTGAACTGCCCCTCACCTAATCCAGGACTCAAAGGAAGAGACCCTTTGATCAATGAGAAATTAACATCCATGCTTTGGGAAGGGCCTACAAAAAGCGGAGGATTGACTCCGTCCCCATTGACCTCGATCCCGATCTGATAAGGATCGACCCCTTCCGCCAGGCGTTGGGAGACATAATTCGATCTGGCCGTTTCATACGTATACGAAAAAGGCTTTGCTGTGGCATTGAGGGACAAATAGTCCAGCTGGAGCGATCTGTCGACCGTGAATTCAAACCCTTTTAGCAAGATATACTGGTTGCCTATTTCCCCTCCCAATCCTGCCTGCAGCGGGGAATTTCCCAGCAACCCCGTGTCATTAGCCTGGATGACGCGGTTCCCCGTCAATTGGACATAGTCGGAAAGGTCCACCGGGATCATGGCAAAAGCCTTGCCTTGCACGATGCAAAATATCAAAACTGCCAGCACTGTCTTTATCACTATATGCTCCTCAGGTATTCACTCTTAAATGCTGCAATCAGACCTTCATAAAGTTGATTACTATATCATAAAGATGCTCTATCTTCAAGCCGTTAGATCTACCTAAACCGCTAGGACGCATTCACTTATCTCTAAAAATAAAATTCAAATACATATTAAAGCGGTGGGCGAGGAAATAAAAATCTCCGCAACAGCGTTAGCTATTGCGGGGCAAACTAGCTTAGGACTTATGTCACAAACATTTGATTTACTTACCGTTCTGAGAAACGGCACTATTTATTGAAATGTAGCGCCATTTTGAGCAGACTTATAAACAGATAAATAATTAATAGCATCAATGCAATTCTTAATAAGATTTCTTTATTCCATAAGAGATTCCCTAAGTTCAACAACGACTGTTTTAGAATCCTCCTAAAATAAATTGCACCAAATATTATTATTAATAAAGCACTACATTGAATGCATGAAATAAAACCGTCCCAAAATAGGATTATTGATCTTTTGTAGGTTTCTTCATAATCTATAACGTCCCGCCATTGTCCTGTATTAAATTTATCTTTAAGAGCAATGTCTAATATATTCCCTTTTTGGTCTCCTTCATAATCGAAGCATTCTTCGCATTTATTCTTCTTTGAATCTACATCATTAGGCTCTGATTTCTCAGTTAACATAATTGGTTTGCATTTTAGCCTATACTCCTCATTACAAATGCCAGATTTGGATATTTGTAAACTTTTCTTATAAAGCAACCAGTTCCAGTTAGAAAAAAAGACACTACAGATGGCAAAAAATGAGAGGGAAATTAAAATTGATTTGAAATATTTATTATGAATAAGGTGCCTGAGAAATTCTAAAATTTTCTGCATTATACCTCTCTTTCTAATTTTCTGACCGAGAACAATCCAACGTTAAAGATTCGTGATCAATATAAATTGATGCCACCGTTGATTCACTAACATCAAACTTCTTAGAAAGAGCTAAAATAATAGAACTGAAGTCTTTGTTATGTTTCTCCCAACGTATTTCTGAAAAACCATTTAATAAATCCTGAATATTACCTGGCGAGATTGCATATTTTGCGGCTAACACCGCATATATTTCGTTTTCTTCCGGATGCTTTTTATTATAATCACGATATGCTTGAAACTCTTTTGCCTCATCGTTCTTCTTAGTATTATTATGACTAAACCACAAAACGATGCCTCCTATTACGATTGCCCAGGCTAAAATGGTTATAAATAACCCTTTTATCTTTTGAGATTTATTTTCCATACATACCTCCGTAGGCCCCTAAAATATAAATAGTGTCAGATCTCACATCACTATACATTTCAATCGCTTATAACATAAATCCTTGATCTTGGCCTGCCTCTGCCTATTTTTCTCGGTAATAAGGCTGAGATTTGGCCTTGAAACTTTTCTGAAATATACTCTCCACCTTTTTGGGTACTGTGATGGATTGTATTACTTCACTACTATACCAGCACAAATTGACCTATTTCCACTCTATATCACATAAAAATCCCCGCAACAGCATCAGCCATTGCGGGGTAAACTGGCGGAGAAGGAGAGATTCGAACTCTCGAGACGCTTTCACGTCCACACGCTTTCCAGGCGTGCGCCTTCAACCACTCGGCCACCTCTCCGTACCAAATCTATGGATTCCCGCTTTCGCGGGAATGACAATCAGGATTATACTACTTACTTATAAAGATTCAACCTTTGCTCTTTGATCCTGGGATCAGCCAGGTATTCGTCATAATTGAGCATCTGGTCTATGTAACCCTTGGGCGTTACCTCAATGATGCGATTGGCCACGGACGACACCAGGGTATGATCATGCGATGAGAACAGAATAGTGCCTTGAAAGCTCTCCATCCCCTTGTTCAATGCCGTGATCGCTTCCAGGTCCAAGTGATTGGTCGGTTCATCCATGACCAGCACATTAGCACCGGTCAACATCATGCGTGAAAGCATGCAGCGTACCTTTTCCCCGCCGGAAAGCACACGCACGGGCTTCAAACTTTCCTCACCGGTGAACAGCATGCGCCCCAAAAATCCGCGCACGAAATTTTCATCGGTATTGGTGGTGTACTGACGCAGCCAGTCCACAATGCTCAAGTCGCTGTCAAAATATTTACTGTTGTCCTTGGGGAAATAGGTCTGGGTGGTGGAAAAGCCCCATTTGAAGCTGCCGCTGTCCGGAGGCAGTTCTCCCATGATGATCTGGAACAAGGTGGTTTTAACAAGGTCATTAGGCCCGACAAAGGCGATCTTATCTCCCTTGTTCACGTGGATGGTGAAATCCTTGAACATAGGGGCGCCGTTGACGGACTTACCCAGATTCTGGGTGAAAATGATATCATTACCCGCCTCGCGCTCCGGCTTAAAACCGATGAAGGGATATTTGCGGGAAGAAGGCTTGATCTCCTCGACCGTCAGCTTTTCAAGCATTTTCTTACGCGAGGTGGCCTGCTTGGCCTTGGAGGCATTGGCCGAGAAGCGGGCGACGAAATCCTGCAATTCCTTGCGCTTTTCCTCGGTCTTTTTGTTCTGCTCGGATTTCTGGCGTACGGCCAACTGGCTTGCTTCGTACCAAAAACTATAATTGCCGGTATAGGACTGCACCTTGTTGTAATCGATGTCGCAGATATTGGTGCAGATCTTGTCCAGGAAATGGCGGTCATGCGACACAACGATGGCGATGTTCTCGAAATTCGCCAGGAACTCTTCCAGCCAAAGGCAGGTTTCCACATCCAGACCGTTGGTGGGCTCATCGAGGATAAGGACATCCGGATTACCAAAAATGGCCTGTGCGAGCAATACGCGCACCTTTTGCGACCCCTCCAGCTGTTTCATATGCAGCTGGTGCAGGTCTTCAGAAATACCCAGATCGCTCAATAATTTACCGGCTTCGGATTCGGCGTCCCATCCGCTCATTTCCGCGAAGAGGCCTTCCAGTTCAGAAGCACGGATACCGTCCGCATCACTGAAATCAGGCTTAGCGTACAGTTCGTCCTTCTCCTTCATCACCTGGTAAAGTTCTTTGTGCCCCATGATGACGGTCCCGAGCACGGTGCTCTCATCAAAGGCAAAGTGGTCCTGACGCAGCATGGACAGGCGCTTGCCCGGCGGAAGACTGACATTGCCGCCGGTCGATTCAATATCACGGGAAAGGATCTTAAGGAAGGTGGATTTACCGGCACCGTTGGCGCCGATAATGCCGTAGCAGTTGCCCGGGCTGAATGTGACATTCGCCCCGTCAAAAAGCACACGCTTGCCGAATTGTAAGGAAACATTATTAACGATCAACATAGCCGGGAATTATAGCATAATCCCCGGATTTGCCAAGGCGAGATTTAGAGCATGCCATCCACGAGCTCCAGCAGGTCCTTGGGCTCATCATATTCGACCAGCGTCATGATCCCCTTCTTTGACGCGATCCTCTCCAGCACTTCCTTGGAATGACGATCGCCGCGGCGGGTGTACACCACGAATTTGACGTCCATGGTCCGGGACATTTGGCTTAAACGCAGGATCACCAGGTCGCCGGCCAGGTCAGGCAGCCCCAGCTGCACGAGGGCCACATCCGGAACATCAGCCATGATCCGCTCAATGGCCGAAGTTCCGCTTCTTGAGGGATTGACGATGTAATCCGCACTCAAAAATGCTCCCCCGATGGCGTTCATAGCGCCGGGATCGCTTTCCACAATAGAGACCTTACGAGGGGCATGGATGTCCCCGTCCGGCCCTTTTTTATGTTCGCGGGACCTCTTTTTGATGATGGCCTCCG
>JAYVSG010000018.1:0-2146 GCA_043775535.1 Candidatus Omnitrophota bacterium | reverse complement strand
GCCTTCTCTAAATTCAACGGCGATTACACCGGACAGTTGATCGTTTTCTTTGTCATCCTTGTTGCCGCCGCTGAAGTGGCCATCGGGCTTGCCATCATTGTCTTAATGTACCGCAGACTGTCCACCATCCAGGCGGATGAATTAAAGGAAATGAAATGGTAGACCCTGTTTTAGTTTGGACAGCTTTCTTTGCACCGCTGGCCGCTTGCCTATTGATCACGCTTTTTTTCCTGCGCTCCAAACCTTTGAGCTCCTTCATTGCCATCGCCGGCATCCTGACTTCCTTTATTTGCACCGTCCTGACCGCCATCCAGATATTCCATGCGCATCCGGCAGTTGAATTCCAGCAATCCTTATCCTGGATCCAGATCGAGACCCTGACCATCAATTTCGGATTCCTGGTCAATCCATTGGCCATCATGATGCTCCTGGTCGTCACCGGTGTCGGCAGCGCCATCTTCATTTATTCCAGGGGCTACATGGAAGAAGACCCGAGCATGCCCCGCTTCTTCGCCTATTTGAGCTTATTCGCCTTCTCCATGATCGGCATCGTGCTTTCCAATAATTTCATCCAGCTCTTCATGTTCTGGGAACTGGTCGGCCTGAGTTCCTACCTGCTCATCGGCTTCTGGTACCACAAGCCTTCTGCTGCCGACGCTGGGGTCAAGGCCTTCATGGCCAATCGCGTGGCGGATTTCGGGTTCTTGTGCGGCATCCTTTTATTATGGAGCCTTTCAGGTGTCGCCGGTGCACGGACCTTTCAGTTCACCGAGCTTGCTGCCATTGTTCCTCATATCGACCCGCATCTGCTGACCATTGCCGCCTTGCTTTTATTTTGCGGTGTTATCGGTAAATCCGCCCAAGTCCCGCTGCATGTCTGGCTGGCGGACGCCATGGAAGGCCCGACACCGGTCAGCGCGCTCATCCACGCGGCAACCATGGTGGCCGCAGGTGTTTATCTTTTGGCCCGCACCTTCTTTATTTTTGAACCGTCCACAACAGCATTGTCCGTCATCGCCTATGTCGGCGGGTTCACCGCGCTCATGGCCGCGACCCTCGCAGTTGCCGAGAATGATATCAAACGCATCCTGGCCTACTCGACCCTGAGCCAGTTGGGCCTGATGGTCATGGCCTTAGGTTTGGGCGGCCCCATGGAAGGCATGTACCATTTGACCACCCACGCCTTTTTCAAAGCCCTGCTCTTCTTGGGCGCCGGCAGCGTCATCTATGCCCTGCATCATGAACAGAATATCTGGAAAATGCAGGGGCTTTTAAAAACCATGCCTGTCACCGGCCTGACCTTCCTGATCGGTACGCTCGCCCTCTGCGGTATCTTTCCGTTGAGCGGCTTCTGGAGCAAGGACGAGGTATTGGCCCTGGCCTTTGAACATAACACCATGCTCTATTGGATGGCGACGATCACTTCCTTGTTGACCGCCTTTTACATGGGCCGTTTGTTCTGGACCGCATTCTGGGGCAAACCTGCCGCCCATGACCACACCCACGAATCCCCGGCGGTGATGACCCTTCCCCTGGTCTTCCTGGCGATTTTGGCCGCCATCGGCGGATTTATCGGCATCCCTCATTTGCTTTATCCGGAGGCGGAACATCCCCATTTGAACATGCGCGTTGCCTTGATCTCTTCCTTCGTCGCTGTCTTGGGGCTAGGCATCTCTTACGCCATATATGCGAAACGCCCGGCCAAGGATCCGCTGGAAGCCAAACTTGGCGCCTTCTATACCGTGCTCAAGAACAAATACTATTTCGATGCCGTCTACACCTGGTACGTGGATGTGGTCCAGCAAAGCTTCGCCAAATTCTTATCGTCCTTTGAAAAGACATTCATTGTCGGCCTTGGTGTCCATGGCCTGACAGGTGTTGCCAAGTCCGGCGGGCAGGTCTTGCGCCGCCTGCAAAACGGCCTGGTCCAATTCTATGCCCTGATCTTTATCCTGGGCGTCATTGCCGTCTATTTACTACTGGTCTCATAAAACTATGCCTACTCCGAATCTTTCCTTGCTGCTCTTATTACCGACCATCGGCCTGTTCCTTTTATTCTTGATCCCTGCAGACAAGACAGCCCTGATCCGCCGTATTGCAAATATTGCGGTCCTGTTGCCATTCTTCCTGTCTGCCTGGGTCTTTG
>JAYVSG010000017.1:0-1634 GCA_043775535.1 Candidatus Omnitrophota bacterium | reverse complement strand
CAAGCGTGGTCCAGAACCAAGGCTCCTTCACCACAGGTTCCGGCAAATGCATGATATCGCTCTTGATCGATGTGAAAATAACCAGCACTATCATAAAGACCGACATTCCCAGAAATAATGCCTTCAAGTATTTGTTATCCATTTTAGTCCATCCTTTTGCCAAAACGTTTCACACTTAAAATAATGACCACGAACGCCATGAAGATCAAGGGCAGAACCTGGTCGATCAGGTCCCAAAATCCCATCCCTTTGAGGATGACGCCCCGCACGATCTTGACAAAATAGGTCATGGGCAATAAATACCCGATATGGTGCACCCAAAGGGGCATGGTCTCCCGAGGGAAGATGAACCCCGACAAGAGGATCGATGGCATGGCAAAGAACATGACGATCTGGGTGGCCTGCTGCTGATTGTCCGCAATGGTCGAGGCCCACAGGCCGATCCCAAGGCAAACGACCAGGTAGATCAAGGTCAGCACGAAGAGGGTGAGCAAGTTTCCACGTATGGGTACGCCAAATATAAAATGGATGGCCAATAGAATGCTCGTTGCAATGATCATGCCGATCACGATATAGGGAATGATCTTGCCAATGATGAGCTCATGCGGCTTGATAGGGGTCACCAGCAATTGCTCGATATTGCCCTGCTCCTTCTCGCGCACAATGGCGTTCGCGGTCAACATGGGCACGATCAAATGCAGGACCAGGGCGATCAAACCCGGCAGCATGAAGAAAGTGCTTTTAAGGTCGGGGTTATACCAAAGCCGCGGCCTGAAATCAATGGGGGCAACGGTCACAGGGACCAACCCCTCCTTCTGCATGAAGCTCGTTACAATGGCCTGGCTGGCGCTAAGGGCGGTATTCGCCGGCGTCGAATCGCTGCCGTCGATGAGCAATTGCACCTGGGCCGTGTTCTTTTTAAGCGCATCCGCCGTGAATCGGGGCGGGATGACGAGGGCGGCCTGGGCCTTGCCCTTGTCCAGGGCATGACGCAAGGCCTCCATGTCATTGGACCTTTCCACGATCTTGAAATAATCCGAACGTTCAAAAGACTCAAGCAATCGCCGGCTCAAATAGGTCCGGTCCTGGTCATAGACATAGGTGCGCATGTGCTTGACGTCGGTATTGATGCCGTAGCCATAGATCAGGACCTGGAACAATGGCATGAACACCACCATCATCAAGGTCCTGCGGTCGCGCATGATGTGGATGACTTCTTTAAGGGCAATGGCCTTGATATTAAGCATTGGCCGCCCCCTGTGAATCCAGGACCACAAAGGCCTCTTCAAGCGACGGCGCTATCTTCTTGAAATCCGCAGGGGTCCCCATTTTCAAAAGCCGCCCATTGCTTAAAAAACCGATCTGGTCACAGCGCTCCGCTTCTTCCATGTAATGGGTGGTCACAAAGAGGGCTGTGCCTTCCCGTGCCAATTGGAATAGAAGGTCCCAGATGGAACGGCGGGACAAAGGGTCAATGCCGGCCGTCGGTTCGTCGAGAAAAATGATCTTGGGCTTATGCAGGATGCCATTGGCAATGGCCAGTTTCTGCTTCCATCCACCGGAGAGGTGCATGGCCTGACGCTCACGGTATTTGTCCAGGCCGGTCAAGACCAGTACCTCCTCGATGCGGGCGG
>JAYVSG010000016.1:0-14466 GCA_043775535.1 Candidatus Omnitrophota bacterium | reverse complement strand
CCTCGAATTCTTCAATGGCAACCAGGTTGACGGCACCGTAGGCCTCACAGCGCTTCTTTAATTGCTGGATCTGGAGCTCGAGCTCCTCGAAATTGACTTCCGGGACAGCAATGGCGTCATTCTCGAACGCTTCCGTCGATAATCCATTGTCTGGATCCCCGCTTACAGCTTGCGGGGATGACAATGCAGGCTCAACCGGCGGTAAATTATCAAGGTCGATGCGGTAGGCCTGGTTCAGGCGTTCCTTGAGCGAACGCACGCTGAACTGTATTTCCTGCTGCCGCATTTCCTGATTGTGGCGCTCGGTCTTGATGCCGATGATCTCATCTTCCATGGCCCGGCTTTGCTGGCGCAGGCTGCCCAGGCGCTGGGCGATCTCCGCCTTCTGTGCGACCTGTTCATTCAATTCCAGGCCAACGCTCTTGGACGATGCCTGAAATTCAGTGATCAAATTATTCAAGCGGGCAATATCTTCATGGATCGCGCCCTTCTTGGCTTCCAATTCCGTGCTTTGCCCGTCGAAGCGGCTGACATCGGCAAGGTCACGGTCCAGGCTTTGCGTATAAAGGGAAAGATTCTCCGCAAAACCTTTTTGCCTGTCTGCCACCGACTGCAGGTCAGCTTCCAATTGGACGATGCCGACATTAAAATCTTCGCGTTCCTTGTGCTTGGCAGCGATCGCCGCCTGCTTGACCTTAATATCTTCCTGGCAGCGGCGCACCTGGCCGGCGATGCCGCTTAAAAGCGCACCCGCCTCCGCTTCCTGCACCTGCGCGGCGGCAAGATCGGACTCGACCTGGGAAGACTCGGTCGTGATCAAATTCATTTCACCGACGATCTTTCCGGTCTCAAGCTCAATGTCATTCTTCTGCGCTTCCAGAACGGAGAATTTCTTTTCGAGGTCCTGAATGCGCTTGAGGCCCATGTCCACATCGACCTGGCGGGACTGGAACTCACCGAAGAAGACCATTCTCTGTTCACCGGCGGCAAAGATCTGGTCCTGGACGGCGACAATGCGTTCGTCCATATGGGCCAGGTCCAACTCAATGTACTTGGTCTCGTAAACGATCTCATAGGTCAGGGGGCTGTTCTCTGTTGCCGGGATCTCATTGATGCTTTTGATCTTGCCGATGATGCCGGTCTGGCCTTCGGTCGGGCGGATCATTGAGATGAATTTACCCTCGACCACAGGATCAGGACTGCCTTGGTATTGCACCTGCATTTTAGCAATGAATTCTTTTTGGGAAACCAGGAAGACCTTGGTCTTTTCCAGCTCATCAATGACATTTTCCTGGGAAGACAATTGCAATTGCGCCTGCTCCAGGGCCTGACGCAAATTTTTGAGCTGTTCCCAAGCAGCCTGCATATCCGCATTGACCGCGGCGATGGCGGCATTGATGGCCTCATGCTTCTGGCTGATCTGGCTTTGCTCTCCGGCGACCTTGCTGTTCTCCTCTTCAAGGCGGCTGCGGCGGGCCAAAAGTTCCATGCGGCGCTTCATATGTTCGGTCAACTGGTTCTTGACCCGCACTTCCTGCGCGTTCAGGGTGAATTGCTCCTGTTCATAGGTGTGGATCGATGAAGTAGCCTCGTCGATAGAATGGACAAGGACGCCCAACTCATCGCGCTTTTGCTGCAACCCTAAATGCAGGACGGCAAGGCTTTCATTCAATTGGGACAGGGCAGCCTTGATCTCTTCGATCTTGGCCTGGTTGACCTTGCAGCGCTCTAGGGCCGTGGCCTTGTCGCTTTCCAGCTGGGCCTGGGCAGTGTCTATGCCCTCCAGCCGCTCTTCATTAAAGGCGATCTGGCGGGTATTGATATCGATATCATTTTCCAGGCGCATTTGTCGGGCGCGTAGGACATTGATCTGCTCATCCAGTTCCTCGATGAGACCACTCTCGTATTCCAGGCGGTTGTTAAATTCCTGCAATTGGGCAGTAAGCTCGGCTTCCTTGGCCTGCAAACGTGCGGCCTCACCGGCAAAACCGGCAAGTTCCGTATCAAACCGCTGCATATGGTATTGGGCCATGACCAGCTCAAACCCTTTAAGCTGTTCGAATTCTTCCTTATATCTTTGGGCCTTCTTGGCCTGGCGTTCGATGGTGGCGATCTGGCGCTTCACTTCGACGACAATGTCATTGATGCGCAGGAGATTGTCTTCAGTTTCCTTGAGTTTGCCCAAGGCTTCTTTCTTCTTGGCCTTGTATTTGGTGATGCCGGCGGCCTCGTCAAAGATCTGGCGGCGGTCATCCGGTTTCGCGGAAACGACCAGGTCGACCTTACCCTGCTGGATCAAAGAATACGCCTCGGCCCCAACACCCGTCCCCAGGAACAATTCAATAATGTCCTTCAAACGGCAGGTGTTCTTATTTAAAAGGTATTCGCTCTCGCCGGAGCGGAACAAACGGCGGGTGACAACGACTTCATCGTAATCTATTGGAAGGACACGGCTTTCATTCGAGAAAGTAACGCTGACCTCGGCAAAACCGAGCGGAGGACGCTTGTCGGTGCCGGCAAATATGACGTCCATCATCCCTTCGCCGCGCAGGTCCTTGGCGCTTTGTTCACCCAAGACCCAGCGAATGGAGTCGAAGACGTTACTTTTACCGCAACCATTGGGTCCTACGACGGTGGTGATGCCGGGTTGGAATTCAAGGACGGTTTTCTCAGCGAAGGATTTAAAACCGAATATTTCGAGACGTTTAAAATACATATACCATCAATTTATTGGCAATCACCGGGTAAGTCAACGGAGAATTGGATTTTTTTAGATAAGGGGCACTTCTATGTCTACGTCTGCAGCATAATCAACGCCCTTGATGTTAAAACCGAAAAGGCGCAGGAAGTCATTGTTATAGCCGTCCACATCCGCGATCTGGCGGACATTGTCCGTATCTATGATCTCCCAAATCTTCTTGACTTCGCTTTGGACATCCGCACGCATTTCCCAATCATCGACGCGCACGCGGCCCTGTTCATCGGTCGGCACTTCGGACAAAGGCCGATCATTATAGATGCGGTCGCGGAAAAGGCGGTTGATCTGCTGAATCGTATGTTCGTGCACGTCCTTGGACTTCATGATCTTCATCAAGACCACAAAATACAAAGGAATGAACGGGATGGCTGAACTGCTTTGGGTGACCAAGGCTTTATTCACAGACACAAATGCCCGTCCCCCAAGCTTTTTCATGCGTTCATCAAGTTTATGCGCGGTCGCCTCCAGATGGTCCTTGGCCGCACCGATGGTGCCGTTGCGGTAGACAGCGGTGGTCACATCCGGACCTATATAAGAATAGGCCATTGTCACCGCATGGGGCGCCAGCAAGCCTTCTTTTTGGAGAATATCGATCCAAAGCTCCCAATCCTCACCGCCCATGACCTTGACCGTCTGGACAACCTCGTCCTCAGTGGCCACTTCCAGCGTAACGCTGATGACCTGTTCCTTATCGAAATCAATGCTCTTATTGGTGTAGGGCTTGAACTTGGGCTTCAGTACCGACTTGTACAATTCACCGGTTTTAGGGTCAACGCGGCGTGGGGACGCCAGCGAATAAATAACACAATCCACCTGGCCCAGGTCTTTCTTGATCAGGTCGCAGACCTGACGGCGCATATCGTCCGAAAAAGCATCTCCGTTCAGGCTCTTGCTGTACAGGCCTGCCTTCCGGGCGGCATCATCAAAAGCAGCGGAATTATACCAGCCAGCCGTTGCCGTGCGCTTGCCGGGCTCATATTCTTTTTCGAAGAACACACCGATGGTAGCGGCATTGCTGCCGAAGGCGGCCGTGATGCGCGAGGCCAAACCATACCCATTGGACGCTCCGAGCACCAGGACCTTCTTGGGGCCGCCGGCAACGGGTCCGTTGGACTTAATATAGTCGATCTGTTCCTGCACGTTCTGGGCACAGCCTTTCGGATGGGCTGTGGTGCAGATGAAACCGCGTATTTTAGGTTGGATGATCATAAAATTCTGTATACCTTATATCACAGCGATGTCTTCTTAGCAACAATAACTACGCCGGATGTGGTCAAAATAAAACGCTGCCGGTCCATGTCCAGATCAAAACCGATGCGGGCCTTCTCCGGGATATTCACATCCTTATCGATGATGGCGTTCTGGACCTGGGCACCCTTCCCGATGGTGACACCATCCATGATCACGGAATTCTTGATGGAGGCGCCATCCCTGACGGTCACATTATTGGAAACGACTGAATGCACGATCTCGGCGCTTTCCAGGACACAACCGCTGGCGACCAGGGAATCGACGATCGCGCCAGGCTTGGCCCCCGTCGTATAGGCACGGATGGGCGGGTAATGGTGGTGGTGGGTCCTAAGCGGCCATGCCTTGTCATAGGCATTAAACTCCGGCTGGGCACCCAGAAGGTCCATATTGGCCTGGTAATATGCATCTCGCGTCCCAATGTCGCGCCAATAATCGCCCACCGGGTTTTCCTTGGCAAAATCATAGGCAAAGACGTTGAGCTTCTTGGACACCATCTGCGGGATGATGTTCTTGCCGAAATCATGGTCAGAATCCGCCTTGCCTGCATCGATCCCCAACTCACGGCGTAACATATCGGTATTGAACAGGTAGATGCCCATGGAACCAAAAATGGACTTGGGGTCGGACGGGACGGTCTTCGGGTCCTTTGGTTTTTCCTGGAAACCCGTGACCATGTTGTCTGCGTCAACCTCCACCACCCCGAAATGGATGGAATCCTCCTTGGGCATGGCAATACAGGCCACCGTCATATCCGCACCCTTCGCGATATGGTAATCGACGAGCTTACGGTAATCCATCTTGTACACATGGTCCCCGGCCAGGACCAGCACCAATTTAGGATTATAATCCTGGATCATGTGCTGGTTCTGGTAGATGGCATCCGCCGTGCCGCGGTACCAGTCGAACGAAACACGCTGTTGGGCCGGAACCACGTCGATGAACTCACCCAATTGGTTGGAATAGATGTTCCATCCCTCGAGGATATGGCGCTGCAGTGAAAAGCTCTTATATTGGGTCAAAAGGAAGATGCGGCGCAGTCCCGAATTGACGCAATTCGACAACGCAAAATCAACAATGCGGTAGATCCCGCCGAAAGGGACAGCGGGCTTGGCGCGATCGCGGGTCAAAGGGTCCAAACGTTCCCCCTTACCGCCGGCCAAAATGAATGTCAGCACATCACGCACTTATTTTTCCTTGTTCGATCGCTCTTTATTGGTTTTTGCCTTCTTCAACCGCTTCAATTTCTCAGCTATTTTAGCATCGCCAGGTTTTTCTGCAAGCAGGCGTTCATATTGCTTGGTCGCATTCGCGCGGTCCTGCAACTTTTCGTAGGCCCAGGCCAACCCCTTGCGGTTATGGCGGTCACCCGGCATCAGCATGGTGGCGATGCGGAAGTTCTCGAAAGACTTGCGGTATTTCTTCTGGTGCCCGTAAATATCACCGTACAACTGGTATATTTCCATCGCATCCGGGGATATCTTCATGGCCATGTCCAGCTCACGCAGGGCCGGGACATCCAATTTAAGGGCCATGAGCATCTTGGCCCGGTCGATATTCGGGAACGGGTAGATGCGCCGGGACCCCAGGCGTTGAAGGTCCATGGGCTTAGGGACCCATTTAGAAAGGTCGATCGCGTATTTGGCGATCAGTGCCTGGTTCTCAGGCGTATTCTTCAAGAATACCATGCCGTCATGGTCAAAATACACCAGCTTCCAATCCTTCATGCCATAGAATAATTGGATGACCTTAGGGGGAGTGTTCTGGTTGGCCCCGTTGAGCAGGGCGCCGGTGATATTATACTTCTTTGCCAATTCCTTGAATATCTTCTTATTGCCGCCCTTCCATATCTTCTGGTAGGTCTTGAAGAATTCAGCCCCGTAGACCTCGGTGCGTCCGTCGATGAACACCTTGATGTCTGGATAGGTGCGGCCGATCAGGTAGGCCCCGCAGTTGAAATCATTGAAAAAATTACCCTTGATCCTGTTGGCGATGAGAAAATCGACCGCCTGGTAGGGGAAATTGCGTTTAGACACGCCGCCATATTCGCTTTTGCGTTCGTACACATCAAAATCGAAATACCCGCGATTGGCGATCTCCCCGCCGTAATTGAGCATCCACATGATGAGCAGGATCTTGGCGATCACGCCCGTCAATTCCTTGAACTTGAGCGCCGCAAAACGAAAAGGCAGGATATCATCCAGCAGCACGGTCATGCTGTTGACCATGGTGACCAAATAGGCAGCACAGGCAAAGAAGACCATGTTGCGTATGGCGGCCAGTGAAAACAGCAGGAAGAACAGCCACAGGAAGAACACGCTCAGATCGATCTTACGGCGGTTGAAGAAAAAGCTCAGGGCGGAGACCGCGATCAAGGCCTTATACTGCGAGTGCTCCGACAGGTTGGCCAGCAGGTTCCCATTGAACGGCCTTTGCAGCTCGTAAATGTTGGTGAAGAATATCTTTGATTCCCCGCCGGACATGAACAGCACCTTTAAAGGATACAAGGCGCCTTCGACCCCCGCCGGATTGATCACGCATACCAGGGGCAGCACCCAGGCCAGGCGGAGCAAATGCTTGAATTCATCGTCGCCCAAGCGGCCGGTGGTGTTCCATTCCCATGGCAGCGGAACCCGGCGTTTCACCAATTCGGCGAACACACCGATCACAACGAACAGGGGCCCCAGAAAAAAGAACCCGTGCATGTTCACCCACAACACCTGGATGAAGGCCAGCACATAGATGGCCACGCGTTTCTGGATGTGCAGGGCCAAGACATACATGTAGATCGCAAAGAACAATAAACTAAAGATATCCGGGCGTATGGTAAAGCGGGTCTGGTACACCAACAGCACCATGAGCAGCAGGAACGCGGCCAGCCATTGGCGGTCCCGCCGGTAACAGATAAAAAGAAGGACCAAGAAGGTCAGGGAGACCACGATCACCTGCATGGTGATGAGGCCGTCATAATCAAACGCCTTATAAACACTGTAGGCAACGACCTGGAAGAGCCATTCGTGGTTGTTCCAGGGTTTGCCGGATATGGAACAGGACAATACGTCGTGGTTAGGGACGGTCTTGCTCTCGACGATATACTGCCCCGTCTTCATGTGCAGCCACAGGTCCAGGTCCTTGATCTCGAGATTGGCGGAAAAAGCGGTAAGGCCGAAAAGGACAGCGATGGCCATAAGGCCGGCGAGGCAGTTCAATTGCTTCCAGAAGGAATCACTCATGGTCTTGGTCAGCCGTGTAGTTCAGTGCTGCGGACAGGAGCTTTTGGGTGTACTCATGCCGGGGTTGGGTAAAGACGTCCTCTACCGCCCCCGTCTCAACGATCCTGCCCTGATGCATTACGGCTATTGTATCACTTAATGCTTTCACCACACGCAGATTGTGGGAAATAAAAATATAGGTCAGGCCCAAACGCGCCTTTAAGGAGGCCAAAAGGTCGATGATCTGTTTCTGCACCAGCACATCCAGGGCCGAGGTCGGTTCATCCAGCACCAGGACGGACGGCTTGGCCAATAAGGCACGGGCAATGGCAATGCGCTGGCGCTGGCCCCCGCTGAATTCATGGGGATGGCGCTTGAGCACATGGGATTCCAGGCCCACGGACACAAGGGCCTCCTGCATTTCTTTCTTGCGGTCTTGCCTGGGAACGTCCTTCCTGTGCCAGAAGGCCTCAGCCAGAATACCCTCCACATCATATAAAGGGTCCAGGCTGCTGTACGGGTCCTGGAAGACCATCTGCACCTTGGAGGCGGTCTTCACCTCTCCGGCATCAGGACGCATAAGCCCGACGACGATACGGGCCAGGGTAGTCTTACCGCAGCCGCTTTCTCCGACGATGCTTAAGGTCTTACCCTCTTCGACGATTAGGCTTACGCCGTCCACCGCCTTGAGGGGTCCAAAGGATTTCCGGAGATCTTTGATCTCAATGATGGTCATATCAATACGCCTCGATCAGGGACTTGGTATAGGGATGCGCCGGTTTCTTGAGAATGTCTTTTGCCGTGCCTGTCTCAACGATGCGCCCTTTTTCCATGATCACAATATCATCGGCCAGATGGCCGACCATGCCCAGGTCATGGGAGATCAACAGGATGGTCATGCCCTGTTCTCGATTGAGCTTGCGCAAGAGCTGCATGATCCGGGCCTGTATGGTGACATCGAGACTGCTCGTGGCCTCATCGGCAATGATGAGCTTGGGCCTGCACACAATGGCCTGGGCGATCATGGCCCGCTGGCGCAGGCCGCCGCTCAACTGATGCGGGTAACTCTTGAAAATGCGTTCAGGATCCTTAATCTCGACGCTAGCCAGCGTGCTGATAATGCAGGACCGGCGTTCTGCCTTGCTTAATACTGTGTGCACGGCCAGGGTCTCATCCAATTGCTGCCCGATCGTGAACAACGGGTCAAAAGCAGACAAAGGTTCCTGGAATACCATGCCAATGTCCTTGCCGCGCAGGTTGCGCATCGCTTCCGCGCCCAGGGACGCAATGTCCTGGCCGCCAAGATCGATGCGGCCATGTGTGAGCGTCATGGCGGATGGCAATAAACGCAGCAACGACAGTCCCAAGGTCGTCTTGCCGCTCCCCGAACCTCCAACGATGCCGACGATCCTTCCCTGTTCCACATTCAAGGAAACATTGTCGAGGATCTTGGCAATGCCCACGGTCACTGTCAGATCATGTATCGATAATAAGTTCATCATGTTATGCAGGCCTTCGGTAAAATTTTTACGGCTCCGGTTGTCTTTCTCCGGCGCTCTTTCCTGGATGTCCAGTCCTACAACGCTGCTTCGCAGCTGTAGGACTGAATCGGTGACGTAGATCGCCGGGACAACAGTCGCCTTAAAAAATTCTCCCGAAGTCCTGCTTCTCCCTTATTTAATAGTATTCTTCAAAGTCGGATCCAATGCATCGCGTAAGCCGTCGCCAACCACGTTGAAACAGATGACCGTAATAAAAATGAACAAGCCCGGCAATAATATCCAGGGGGCGAAATTGATATGCACGATGCCCATGGCTTCTGTCAAAAGATTGCCCCAGCTCGGTATTGGGTCCTGGATGCCCAGACCCAACAAGCTCAATCCTGCCTCACCCATGATGTATCCAGGGATGGACATCATGATGGCAACGAGCGAATAGGAAATGGTGTGCGGAAGGATGTGCCGGACGATGATCGCCATGTCCGGGAGACCCATCAATTTTGCGGCAGCCACGTATTCACGTTCGCGCAGGGAAAGGGCCATGCCGCGAATGACGCGTGCCAGCGATGCCCATCCGATGAAGGAAAGGATGACAACCACTGTAAAGTAGACCTGCAGGGAATTGAAATTGTCCGGTACGGCGGAACGGAGCGCCAGCATTAAATAGAACCCAGGGACCAGCATGAACATTTCGCAAAGACGCATCAGGATGGCATCCACTCTCCCCCCGTAATACCCGGCAATGCCACCGATGATGAGGCCCAAGGCAAATGAAATGGCCACACACAGCACGCCGATGGACAGGGAAATGCGCGCACCGTACAAAAGGCGGGACAACATGTCCCTCCCGCGGCTGTCCGCCCCGAGCAGGTAGATCCGTCCCGGCGCCTCCACCGTGAATAAACGGCGTTTGGAAAAGAATTTCACCGGGTATTTCCGATTTTTTTCGACGGCATAGACCCGGCGGTGGATTTCATCAAAGGTCAGGGTGCGGCCCTCTACAAAAGGCGCGGTGAATTGGCCGCCTGCCATGAATTGTACTGGTGTGGGCGGGCAATAGGAATAATTGCGGTCCTCATCGTCGTAATGGTACGGGGACAACAGCGGCGCAAAGATGGCCGCGGCATATAAGATGCCCAACACCCATAAACAGGCCCTTGCGGCCTTATTCAATCTTGTTTTTGCCATCACGGATCCTGGGGTCCACCCATGCCAATAAAAGATCTGCCAAAAGATTCCCTAAAAGCAAAAGCACGCCGCCCATAAGCATACTGGCCATGACCACATACACATCCTTGGACCGCACCGCCGTCAGCATCAGGGTGCCCAGACCCGGCCAGGAACAAACGATCTCGACCAAGGCCGCCCCGCTTAACAAGGCGGCGAATTCATACCCAAGCAAGGTGACCATCGGGTTAAATGCGTTACGCAAGGCATGACGGTAAATGATCCGGCCCTCAGGCAAACCCTTGGCGCGCGCGGCCAGGATATACTGCTGCCGCAATTGGGCCAGCATATTGCCGCGCATCAATCTTTGCAAACTGGCAATGGAGGCCAGCGACAGCACCACGGTCGGAATGACCAGGTGCTTGAGCACATCAATTGTCTTAGCAAGCAGGCCCATGTCCTCATATCCCGCGCTGTGCATCCCTCCCAAAGGCAATATCCCCCATTGCGAAACGAAGTGCAATAAAAGCATGGCCAGAAAAAATGACGGCGCGGAAAATGCGGCAAAAGACAGGAAGCTCAGGACCCCGTCGGCAGCGCGGCCATGGCGCAGGGCCGCCCATATGCCGAGCGGAATGGCCAGGGCCCAGGTCAGGAGGAAACTGGCCAGGGACAGGATGAAGGTATTCCCTAAACGGGACATAATGATGTGCCCGGCAGGGACATTGTAATAAAAAGAATACCCGAACTCACCCCGGCATACGTTCCACAGCCAGTGCCCGTACTGCACGATCACAGGGTCTTTGAGGTGATACATCCCCTCATAGGCGGCAATGGTCTCGGCAGAGACCTGGGGGTTCAATTTCAGACTGTCAAAAAAAGAGCCCGGCGTGGCATGAAGGAAAAGGAAGGTGATGAAACTCATCACGACGAGCAAAAGAAGCGAGACCAGGAGCCGTTTGAACAAATGGATGATCATTGCTGTATGTAGATCTCTTCCAGGTTATGGAATGCCCCGCCGTAGGGCGACGGTTTCAGATTGCCGAATTTCTGCCGGACAGCAAAGAGGTTTGCGGCCAGCACCGTATAGATCACCGGCAATTGCTCGGCAGCGATCACCTGTGATTCATCGTATAAGGCCTTACGCCGGTTCTCATCCAGTTCCTGCAAGCCGTCCGTGAAGATCGCATCGATACGTTTTTCCCAAACCGTCGCCGGTTGTTCCTGCTTGGGGTTCCATAAATGCAGTTGGCCCGAAGAATGCCAGACATTCTTCCCGAAATGCGGCTCCACCCCGCCGGTCAGTCCCAGGATGATCGCATCCCAATCATAGGATGCCATCAATTTGGAAACCAGGGTATTGAACTCCAACGTCTGCAGATTGACCTTCATCCCCAAGGCGGTCAAGTCCGCACGGATCATGCCTGCCATCTGTTCACGTCCGCCGGAATTGGTGGACAGGTTGAATTCGACCGGATGGCCATCCTTGTCCTCGATGATACCATCACCATTGCGGTCAATAAAACCCTCCTCAGCCAACAATTTCCTGCCTGCCGCGATGTCATAAGGGTACACTCGCACATTCGGGTTATAGAAAAATCCTGAACTCGGGCTCATGGGGCCGTGCTGGGGATAACCGAACCCGCTATTAACGATCTCAATGATCTTGGCCTTGTCGATGGCATGGGCAACAGCACGGCGGAAATTCACATTAGTGAACCATTTCAATTTCACCGGATCCACAAAAGGTTTTTTGGTCTCTGGGTTCGAACGCGGATTCTGGTTGAAACTGATGAAGCTGGTGCCGAAATCCGGCCCCGCATCATAGATCTTGAACTTCCTCTTTGTTTCAAGGGGCTTGAGCAGCGGGTAGTCCTGCCCGCGCACCGCGACATAATCCAACTCACCATCGATGAACTTAAGCACGGACACATCTGCATCCGCAATGATAAGAAAAACCAGCTTGTCCAGGTACGGCAGGGGCCTGTCTTCCTTGTCCTTCTTCCAATACAGGGGATTGCGCTTGAATACCAGGCGTTCACCCGGATGATATTCCTTTAAATAGAACGGGCCAGTACCGATGATCTGGGATGGCGGTGTATCGATCCCCCAGGTGAAGGAAAATTTCTTGGCCTTGACGGCCGCTTCCAGTTTATGTTTTGGCAGTATGGCGGTGGACATGCTGCGCAGGAAAGGCGCAAACTTGACCGGCAGGGTGAAACGCACCGTGTGCGCGTCCACCTTCTCCACCTTGAAGACCTTGCCGTCCACGGAAAATATGTCCTTGGATGACGAAGGGATATCAGGATTATAGATCAGGTCATTGAAGGTAAAGACGACATCATCCGCCGTGAACGGCACGCCATCAAAGAAACGCACATCCTGGCGCAGGTAAAAGGTCCACTGCAGGCCGTCGGCAGAGACCTCCCAGCGTTCGGCAAGGTTTGGAATGACCTTTAACGTAAAAGGATCGGTGGTGGTGAGGCCTTCAAAGAGGACGCCGGTTACCGCTGAGGATGATGTCTCACTCGCAACGATGTCATTGAAGGTCTTGGGGTCGGAGGCGACGGACATGACCACCTGTCCGCCGTAGGGAACAGTGTCCGCCGCCGCGCCGAGAACCGGCGCAGCGGTCAGGCACAAAGCAATGAGGAGTTTAGTTGGCCGCATTCACGACTGCTGGAACGGTCGCTTCTACCGGTTTAACAGGAGCTTCCACTTTAACTTCTATCTTTGGTTCCGCAGGAACTGCAGGCAGCTTGGCAGCTTCCTGAACAGGCAATAATTTCTTGTCCGCCATCAAGGACTTATGGCCCTTGCTGCCGTTAACCGCGAGGATAAGCGCCGTACCCAAGAAAATAATGGCAAACGCGGTGGAGGCCTTGACCATGAAGCTGTTGGCCTGCGTACCGAACATGCTTTCGGCAGAGGAAAAGCTCTCCGCCAAACCGCCGCCGCGGCCCGCCTGCATCAAGATGGTGATCACGAGCAGGATGCACGCGACAATGTGGATGAACAGAACAAATCCCATGATATGGTATCCTTAGTTTTTAGCTGCTTTAACAATGGCTGCGAACGATGGTGCTTTGAGACTTGCCCCTCCGACCAAAGCCCCATCGATGTCAGGCTGGCCGATCAAGATGGCGATATTATCCGGAGTGACACTGCCGCCATATTGCAGGCGGATGCTGGCGGCCGCAGCGGCACCAAACAATTTTCCCAGCAATTGGCGGATGAAGGCATGCACTTCCTGGGCTTGCTCGGGCGTTGCCGTCTTGCCCGTGCCGATGGCCCAGACAGGTTCATAGGCAACGACCAATTTCTGGGCTTCCTCTGGCGTCAAACCGGCCAGGGAGCCTTCCGTATGGTCCTTGATCACATCAAAGGTCTTATTACCCTCACGCTCGGCCAGGTTCTCACCGACGCAGACGATCGGTGTCAAGCCATGGGTCAGCGCGGCGCGGATGCGCTTGGCAACGGTCTCATTGGTCTCGCCGAAATACTGGCGGCGTTCCGAATGGCCGATGATGACATATTTGGCCCCCAACTCCTTGAGCATGGGCGCGGACACCTCACCGGTGAACGCACCGCTGTCGACCCAATAGACATTCTGGGCACCGACCGCAATATCATGGTCGATAAATTCCTCAATGACGACACTTAGATCAACGAACGGCGGACATACCACAATGTCCACTCCTGACACATCCACCAGTTCACGCTTGATCTCATCCGCCAAACGTATCGCTTCAAGCGGGGTCTTATTCAATTTCCAGTTACCTGCAATGATGGGTTTTCTCATATTATTTGTCCTTCAATGCCGCGATACCGGGAAGTTCCTTGCCTTCCAGGAATTCCAAGGAAGCACCGCCGCCGGTCGAAATATGGGCCATTTTATCTTCCAAGCCGAATTTGGCCACCGCAGCCGCGGAATCGCCGCCGCCGATGATGACGGTGACATCCTTCTGCAATGAAGCAAGGTGGTCGGCGATCTCACGTGTGCCCTTGGCATACGCATCACGCTCGAACACGCCCAGCGGCCCGTTCCATACAACGGTCTTGGCCTTGGACAGGATGGATTTATAGTGCGCGCGGGTCTTGGGGCCGATATCCAGGCTTTCCCACCCGTCAGGGATCGCATCGACGGTCTTGCAATCATCGCTCATGAAGCTCTGGGTGATGACAAAATCAGATGTGATGGCCATTTCAACACCGGCCTTCTTCGCCTGCTCGAGCAGGTCACGGGCCATATCGACCTTGTCCTTCTCAAGCTTGGAATTGCCGATGGCAATGCCTTGGGCTTTAAGGAAGGTATAGGCCATGCCCCCGCCGATGATGATGCTGTTGGCCTTAGGGATCAGGTTCTTGATGAGCTCGATCTTGTCGGACACCTTGGCCCCGCCCAGGATCACGACCAGCGGACGTTTGGGGTTGTTGATGGCGCTGCCCAAATACTGCAATTCTTTTTCAATGAGGAAGCCGGCCACGGAAGGCAGGTAGGCTGTGATCCCGGCGGTCGAGGCATGCGCGCGGTGCGCGGTGCCAAAAGCATCATTGACATAAATATCGGCCAGCGATGCCA
>JAYVSG010000015.1:0-3076 GCA_043775535.1 Candidatus Omnitrophota bacterium | reverse complement strand
GAGACCCCGGACCCGCTCTGCGACCTGGATTATGTCCCCAACACCGCCCGCAAGGTGAATGTGGATGTGGCGTTATCCAATTCCCTCGGCTTCGGCGGCCACAATGCCACCCTCGTGGTAAAGCGGTATAAAGAATAGTCATTCCCGCGAAAGTGGGAATCCATAACCTATGAATACTTATAAATTAGCTATAATCCCGGGCGACGGGATCGGTCCTGAAGTTGTCCGTGAAGGGCTTAAGGTCCTGGACGCCGCAGCACAGAAATATTCATTTAAGGTCGATAAGACCTTCTTCGATTATGGCGGTGAACGCTATATGAAGACAGGTAATGTCCTTTCCGACCAGGAAATGGATGAGCTGAAGAAATTCAATGCCATCTACCTGGGCGCGGTCGGCCATCCGGATGTCAAACCCGGCATCCTGGAGAAGGGCATCCTGCTCAAATTGCGTTTCGGCCTGAATCAGTACATCAATTTACGTCCGGTGAAGCTTTATGAAAATGTTCCGACGCCCATCAAGAGTAAGGGGCCGGAGCACATTAACTATACGGTCGTGCGTGAGAATTCGGGCGACATGTATATGGGCTTGGGCGAGATCACCAATAAGGGTGCGGCCAATGAAGTGGCGACCCAGGTCATGTATTATTCACGTGAGCAGGTGGAGCGCTGTTTGACCTATGCATTTGAATATGTGATGAAGCTGCATGCCAATTCCCCTTGGAAGGGCTTGAGCGAAGAAGAAAGACAAGCCGGATACGTCGGCAAATTGACCATGTGCGGCAAGAACAATGTGCTGACCAATGTCTTTGACCTGTGGGACAGGGTCATTAAAGAGCTTTCTGTTAAGTATCCTAAGGTCAAAACGGATTATTACCATGTGGATGCCATGTGCATTTTTTTGATCGAAGCTCCTGAACGTTTTGACGTCATCACGACGACCAATATGTTCGGCGACATCATCACCGATCTCGCTGCAGTCACGCAGGGCGGTATGGGTGTGGCACCATCAGGAAACATCAATCCGAGCAGTGTGAGCATGTTCGAGCCGGTGCACGGGTCAGCCCCGCAGTTCACGGGCAAGGGTGTTGCCAATCCGTTGGCCGCCATCCTCACGGTCAAATTGATGCTGGAACATTTGAAGGAAGACAAGGCTGCGGCAGATGTGGATGCTGCGGTGCAGAAGGTCATGTTAAAGATGAAGTCCATGCTCATCGGGCAAATGGGTTATTCCACCAGCGAAATTGGTGACATGGTAGTAGCAGCATTGTGATCTTGTCATTCCCGCGAAAGCGGGAATCCATAATGGAGTGTTTTCAATGAAGAAATATAATGTAGCTATTTTAGGTATCCGCGGCGCAGTTGGCCAATGCATGTATTCCATCGTCAAGGAACGCAAGTTCCCGGTCGAGAAGCTTGTGCTTATTTCCCCGAGCGGCGCCAAGGGTGAATTGGATGGCATCAAGTTCGTTCCCCTGACCAAGGATGTCTTTAACGGCATCGATATCGTGCTGGCATCTCCCGGGGCTGAGATCTCCAAGGAATGGGGCCCTATTGCTGCGAAAGCAGGTGCCGTTTATATCGACAATACATCGTATTTCCGTATGGACAAGAGCGTGCCTTTGGTCGTTCCTGAAGTCAATCCGGAAGACATTAAGAAGCATAAGGGCATCATCGCCAATCCCAACTGTTCGACCATCCAAATGCTTGTGGCCTTAAAGCCCTTGCATGACTATGCCAAGATCAAGCGCATCGTCGTCTCGACCTACCAAGCGGTTTCCGGTGCCGGTGCCGAGGCGGTGGAAGAGCTGCGTGCCCAGCAGGGTGGTAACACCAAGGTCAGGAAATTCGCACATAAGATCGCCAACAATGTGATCCCGCAGATCGACGTCTTCACCGAGAATCATTACACCAAGGAAGAAATGAAGATGGTGAATGAGACCCGCAAGATGTTCCATGATGAGACCATCCAGGTCTGTCCGACCTGCGTGCGTGTCCCTGTCTTCAACAGCCACAGCGAAGCTATCAATATCGAGACGGTCAAGAAGATCACCCGTGAGAAGGCCATTGAATTATTGAGCAAGGCCCCTGGTGTCAAGGTTGTGGACGATCTCATGAACAGTGTTTATCCGCTGCCCATCGACGCCGATGGTAAGGACGACACCTTTGTCGGCCGCATCCGTGAGGACGTTTCCCTTCCGAACGGTTTGAATCTCTGGGTCGTGTCGGACAATCTGCGTAAAGGCGCTGCCCTCAACGCCGTCCAGATCGCCGAAGTCCTTATTAAGCAATAGTCATTCCCGCGCAAGCGGGAATCCATCCTATGCGCAATTTTAAACTCACCCTTGAATACGACGGCGTTGACTTCAAAGGATGGCAAGTCCAGAAGAACGGCGAACGTACGGTGCAGGGGGAGCTTGAACGTGCCTGCGGTGTGATCTTCAAGCATCCGGTCAAGATCATCGGCTCCGGCCGTACCGACAGCGGCGTGCATGCAGAGGGCCAAGTGGCCAGTTTCAAGGCAGACACCCGTATGAAACCTTCCGAAGTGCAGAAGGCGCTCAACAGCCGTTTGCCTGCCGACATTGCGATCATCCAAGTCAGGGAAGTTCCTGCTGATTTTCACGCCCAATACAGCGTTAAAGAAAAAACCTACCGTTACGTGATCCTGAACCGTTCGCACCGTTCTGCATTTCTGCGGCTGCACGCGTATTTTTATTTGCACCCGCTAGACCTGATCTTGATGCGTAAGGCGGCCAAGGTCCTGACCGGCAGGCATGATTTCAAGTCCTTCCAGGCCTATGATCCTTTGCGTGCTGAGCGTGATACGGTCCGCACCATAAAAGCTTTAAAGATCAAGCAAAGTGGAGAGATGGTCCATATTGAGGTAACGGCAAACGGATTCCTGTATAAGATGGTGCGCAATATTGCCGGCACGCTGATCGCGGTCGGTTCCCGCCAAATACCCGTCGAGGATGTCGCTAAGATCCTCAAAGCCAAGAATAGAGATGCTGCAGGAAATACCGCACCTGCACACGCATTGACCCTTCTTTCGGTCAAATATTAGCTTTTTATTTTT
>JAYVSG010000014.1:0-5772 GCA_043775535.1 Candidatus Omnitrophota bacterium | reverse complement strand
TGGTTTTGAATGCGTAAAAAAAGCATTAAAGTGAAGGAATGGGTGATCGAGAGGCTGCTGTTTTTATGCAGCCTCTTGTCCATTTTAACAACGGCCGGGATCATCTATGTCCTTTTTTCCGAGACCATCGGTTTCTTTAAGGAAGTGTCCTTCAAGCAGTTCTTCCTGGACACGCAATGGACGCCGATGTTCACGGAGAAGCACTATGGCATTTGGCCCCTGCTCTCCGGCACCTTCCTGACCACAGTGATCGCGGTGGGCGTTGCGGTGCCCATCGGTTTGATCAGCGCGGTCTATCTGAGCGAATATGCCTCGGCCAAGGTCCGCAATGTCATCAAGCCCATCCTTGAGATCCTCGCTGCTGTCCCGACGGTGGTTTACGGGTATTTCGCATTGCTGTTCATTACCCCGTTCCTCAAGACCATCATCCCCGGTCTTTCAGGTTTCAATGCGCTTTCTGCGGGTATTGTCATGGGCGTTATGATCATTCCGCTCGTGTCCTCATTAAGTGAAGATGCCATGCATGCGGTGCCCGGCGGTTTGAGGGAAGGGGCCTATGCCTTGGGGTCACGCAAGATCCAGGTGGCCTTCAAGATCATATTTCCGGCCGCCTTGTCCGGGATTACGGCAGCCATTATCCTGGCATTCTCGCGCGCCATCGGGGAAACCATGATCGTGGCCATTGCCGCAGGCCAGCAGGCCAGATTGACCTTGAACCCGTTGATCCCTGTTGAGACCATCACCGCCTTCATCGTGCAGATCAGTCTGGGGGACACGCCGCACGGCACCCTTGAATACAAGACCATATTTGTCTGCGGCATGACCTTGTTCATCATGACCTTCATGCTCAACATCCTGAGTTTCCGTTTGAAGAAGAGGTTTCAGGAGGTCTACCAATAATGTTATTGAAGAAAATGGACAATACCTTCGCAACCATTGGCCTGATCGTCACCTTGATCGGGCTGGTCGTGCTGGGCGTCCTGGTTTGGGATGTTCTCACTGATGGATGGTCCAAGCTCAACTGGCATTTCTTGACCAGCTATCCGTCGCGCAAGCCGGAGGGGGCGGGCATCCTGTCGGCCTGGGTTGGTACGGTATGGCTGATGTTCACGACGGCCGTGCTTGCCATTCCCATCGGCATCGGTTCCGGTGTTTACTTGGAAGAGTACGCCCGCAAGAATAAGTTCACCGATTTCATCGAGATCAATATCGCCAATCTGGCCGGTGTTCCGTCGATCATTTATGGATTATTGGGTTTGGGGATCTTCGTGCGCCTGATGCATTTGGACCGCAGTGTTCTGGCCGGTGGCATGACCATGGCGCTTTTGATCCTTCCTGTGGTCATTTTGTCGACGCGTGAAGCATTGCGGACCATACCGTCTTCCATCAGGGAGGCGTCCTATGCCTTGGGCGCGACCAAATGGCAGACGATCCAATACCAGACCCTGCCCATGGCCTTCGGCAGCATCCTAACCGGCATCATCCTGGCCATGTCGCGCGCCATCGGGGAGACCGCGCCCCTGATCACCATCGGAGCCTTGACCTATATCCCGTTCCTGCCGCAGAAGCCGTTGACTTTTTCCTCGAATTTTCCGTTCGTTCATGTATCATTAGGCGGATTGTTCGAGGCATTCACTGTCCTGCCGATCCAAATATTCAACTGGGTGTCCCGTCCGCAAAAAGGTTTCCTAGCTTGTGCGGCAGCGGGCATTGTCGTCTTGCTCTTGATCACATTAATGATGAATGCAGTGGCCATCTGGCTGCGCCACAAACATCAAAGAAGGTGGTAAATGGAAGAAGCTGTCTTCGACATACAGGAATTGAGTTCTTTTTATGGCCAGAAACAGGTCTTAAAGAACATAAACCTTAAGATAAAACCGCGTACGGTCACTGCGCTCATGGGCCCGTCGGGTTGCGGCAAGAGCACCCTGATCCGCTGCCTCAACCGCATGAACGATCTGGTGCTGACATTCAGTTACCAGGGCAAGATGCTCTATAAGGGGCAGGACCTTTATGCGGCCGATGTGGATGTCACTGACCTGCGCCGTGAGATCGGCATGGTCTTTCAACGCCCCAATCCGTTCCCTAAAAGCATTTATGAGAACATTGCCTACGGCCTCAAGATCCAGGGCATTAAGGAAAAGGCCTACCTGGACGGGGCAGTTGAAGAGAGTTTGAAGAAGGCAGCGCTGTGGGAAGAGGTGAAGGAGCGGCTGCAGGAGTCTGCCTATAGCCTTTCCGGCGGCCAGCAACAGCGCCTCTGCATTGCCCGCACGCTCGCGGTCAAGCCCAAGGTCATCTTGTTCGACGAGCCCTGCTCGGCGCTGGATCCCATTGCCACCGCCAAGATCGAGGAGCTCATCTCCGAACTTAAATCCACCTATACGTTGATCATCGTCACCCACAATACCGCCCAGGCCGCGCGTGTTTCCGACCATACGGCATTCCTGTACATGGGAGACCTGATCGAGTATGACCTGACATCAAAGATGTTCACTGTACCCAAGGACCGTAGGACGGAAGAATATTTGACCGGCAAATTCGGTTAATACAAAAGGAAACCCATGATGCGCCAAGAAAAGCTCATTGAATTAAAGCAGCAGCTCATCCAGGATGCCACTCTCGTCGAGGATATGATCACAAAGAGCGTGCGCGGCCTGGTCGACCGCAATACCGACCTGCTCAATGAGGTCATGAATACCGAGGAGCCGCAGGTCAACGATTATGACCGCGCCATCGATGAGTTGTGTGTTGAGCTCATTGCCAAATATGAGCCTGTTGCCCGTGACCTGCGCATGGTCATAATGATCATCAAGATGAACAAGGACTTGGAACGCATGGCGGACCACGCGGTGAATATCTGTGAGAGCGGTATATATTTGAATTCCAACCCCATCCTGGGGTCTTATGAAGACCTCCGTCTGATGGCCAATGCGGCGGTCTCCATGCTGAAGGACGGCATCAATGCCCTGGTCAATGAGGATGTCAACCTGGCCCAAGCCGTATGTGAACGCGACAATGTCGTTGATAATGCAGGGGACAAGATCCTCAAGGATTTGACGGAATTGATGCGTGTGCAGAAAGACGCCATCCCGCGCGGCCTTGCGCTCATGCGCATCGCCCATAACCTGGAACGTGTCGCGGACCTGGCCACCAATATCGCGGAAGAAGTCATTTACATCGTCGAAGGGCGCGATATCAAGCACCACCATTCCGACGACCATTCGAATGGCTAAGAAGAAGTTCCTGTTCGTCTGCATCCATAATTCCGCCCGCAGCCAGATGGCCGAAGAGCTCCTGCGCCAGATCGCGGGTGACCGATTTGAAACAGAAAGCGCCGGTCTCGAACCCGGCAACCTGAATCCTTTTGCCATCGAGGTCCTGAAGGAAAAGGGCATCGACATCACAGGCAAGAAGACCAAGAAGGCGGCAGACCTGGCTGCCCAGGGTAAGAAATACGATTACGTGGTTACTGTTTGTGATGAAGGCAATGCCGGTCGCTGTCCGGCCTTTCCCGGCCATGCCCAAAAGCTCCATTGGAGTTTCCCTGACCCATCGAGCCTCGCCGGAACCTACGAGGAGCGCTTGGCCAAGACCCGGGCCGTGCGTGACAAGATCGAAAAAGCCATAAGGGCTTGGCTGGCTGTAAATCCCTGAGAATTCCCTAGATTTTTCCTGTATTCAAAGTAATCTATAAGTTATGGAAGCCCATCCGCTTGAATGCCGTCGCCTATTGCCCCCGGACTTGAAGCCGTACAATACTTTGAAAGAGTATGTCGCTGTAGGCGGCGGGAACGGGTATAAGCGTGCGTTGTCCATGTCCCCGGTAGATGTCATCGCCGAGATCAAGAAGGCCGGTCTGCGCGGCCGCGGCGGCGCCGGTTTCCCGACCCATCTCAAATGGGGTGGTGTCCGCAATGAGCCTTGTGCGACCAAATATGTCGCCTGCAATTTCTCCGAAGGCGAGCCGGGTACTTACAAAGACCGCTACAATATCCTGAAAAATCCCTATCATCTATTCGAAGGCATCGCCATCGCCCTGTACGCCATCGGCGCCAAGGAAGCCTATATCGGCATCAAGAAGAAATACCATCCTCAGGTGCACCGCCTGTTTTCCGCCCGCAAGGAGATGGAAGAGGCGGGGATGATCCCAAAAGGTCTGATCAAGATCCATTTGGGTCCGGATGAATACCTTTTTGGCGAGGAAAAGGGCCTGATCGAGTCGATCGATGGCCGTTACCCTATGCCGCGCAATATCCCGCCCTTTATCCAGGGTATCAACTTCCAGCCGGGTTCCCCGAACCCTACCTGTGTGAACAATGTGGAAACCTTTTGCCAGGCCGCCTATATATTAAGGGAAGGCGCAGACAAGTTTAAGTCCGTTGGGTCTGAAGATACCCCTGGAACAGCCATGTGCACGGTTTGCGGGGATGTCAAAAGGCCTGGAGTATACGAGATCGCAGCCGGGAAGGTTACTTTAAGGCAGCTTCTCTATGATATAGCCGGTGGGCCGGTGGGCCAATTTCCCCTAAAAGCCGTGTTTTCAGGGGTGGCTAGCGGGGTTGTGACCCCGGAGCGCTTTGATACGCCTCTGGATTTCGGTTCCATGAAGAAAATTGGGGGCGGTTTGGGTTCTGCAGGCTTCATTGTCTATGATGAAAGCGCTTGCATGGTCCAGGCTGCGCTCAAATTCAGCAATTTCCTGGCCAAAAGCTCTTGTGGGCAATGTGTTCCTTGTAATAGGGGAACTGCCCATATCACCGAATATCTCAAAAAGATCGAAATGGGCGAAGGGATCCAGGATGACCTAGATGCCATCTTCGAGATCAGCGGCCGTTGCACCAACCAGACCCGCTGCTTCCTGCCGACCCAGGAATCCATCCTTATCCCCAGCATCATGAAGACCTTTCCTGCCGAGTTCAAGGCGCATCTTGAGGGTAAAAGATCGCCCACCGAGCGTGATCTGGTGCTGCCTAAGCTGCATGAATACCACGAAGACGCAGTGGCCTTCAGCTACGACGATCCCGCCAAGTTCGCTATTTAAGGGTCATTCCCACGAAAGGTCGTATTGACCGACGCTCGCAGTTGCTCGTGGGAATCAACATAACTGCTCTAGTTTCAGCGTACTTTACGCCTGCACGATAAACAGCAAACGCTCCCCCTATTAAAATTTTTTTAAAATTTCTTGACACTGTCAGGTCTGTATGGCAGAATTTGTTTACTTTTCCACCCTGGTGATTCCAATTTGACCACGAAAGGAGGGATGCCATACAACGGTCAGGGTCATCAAAAGGGGTCTATGTAGTTTATTTCCTAGGCCTATAGATCCTAGAATATATATAGTGAATCCTTAAGTTGTGTACTTTTTGGGAGGAACAAATGAGAAAATTAATGTTAGTTTTAGCTGCTGTCCTGTTCGTGACCCCGGCTTTCGCCGCCGTCCAGAACGTCAAGGTCAGTGGTTCTGTTAACTCTGCCTATGTCAGCCGTACCGCGTTTGATTTTGATGCTGCTGGCAGTGAATTCCACCAGAGCTTCTTCTACACCTCAACCCACCTGCGTGTGGATGCTGACCTGAGCGACAATGTGTCTGCCACGGTTGGTTTGGTGAACGAAATGCCCTGGGGTGATCAGAACGTCAGTACCCAAGGTGCTTCAAATGGTGCCACCAACGATCAGACCATCGATCTGGATTTGGCCTATGTTACCTTGCGTGAGTTCTTGTATTCACCGTTGACCTTGGTTGTTGGTCGTCAGGCCCTCAACTATGGT
>JAYVSG010000013.1:0-1768 GCA_043775535.1 Candidatus Omnitrophota bacterium | reverse complement strand
AGAACAAAAACAGGCGTCTCTTGTAAGCCTTCGCACTTAAAGGACGCCTGGGCCTGATCAACTTCTTTTGATGTTGAAAAGACCGCAAGGCAGGGCTGCTTTTCTTTATTAATAAAAATAAACGGATTATGCTTTAAAAAATCATTGAGCCCGATGGAACTCCTTAAGAAGGTCATCCATAAACACGACCGGTTTTGCTCCGAAACCAAACGGGCATTGAGCGACATTTTAAACTTGGTGACCCCGTCACTTAAAAGCGGCCTGGTCCCACCGATGTGCATTTTCGTATAACCTCTTTTCTTCATTTCCAAAGTCAGAAAATAATAAAGCGCGCCCAATACCCCACATTGGACATATTCCCATTTTGCATCCCTCACCCCCAACCTGCGAAATTTGACCTGACCTTCATCAAACTCCACCATGCCTCCCGCCAATACCTGCCCATCTTTCTTGATCAAAATCAATTCGCCTTTGGATAAGGCGCAGCGCACATCCTCATACGTTTCCAAGAATGCCGTTTGGGTGTGTCTATTTTGAATATACGGCATAAACATGTTCCGATAAAAATCATCGAAACTGGAAATATCCTTCGTCATGGTATAACTAAGTCCGTATTTTCGTATCTTTCGGCCAATGTCCGATCGTTGCCGACCAAATAATTTCTCAAAAGGTTCTGAAATATCAAGCTCCATCGTAACCCAGAACGGAATGCGAAACCCATTTTGCCCCAGGCATTTGAGGCTCAATGAATTGTGTTCCATCAGGACGAGGTCGCATTGTGGGGAATTCCGTTTCAGGAATGACCGTATGTTCCAAATAAACTGCCTGCTCTGCGTATGCTTTCGAAACCCAGGGGATAATATTACCCCTGCCCAATACAGCATGACTTGCTCATGAAAACCCGCATAGGCAAAATTTAAAGAACTTTTAATATTCTTCTCCTCACCTTCAAAAATAAAAACAGGAGGATAAACCAAGTTAACCAGCCTTTGGACATAATAAGAATTCTTTCGCACCAAAGGCATATAGAAATTTTTTAGCCAAAGGGGCGTCCGGGTGTGTAGGCCTTTTATAATACTAATCAATGCTGCCTCCCCTTCGCTATGTCCCGCCAATGCCACCACAAATGCTTTAATCGATGCAGCAGCAGAATTGGATCGCGCCATGGAATGTCCGTCTTCATGCTAAAATCAAAGCAACTGCCAATAAATTTTAATGCATGTCTCTTATTTCTAATTATTTCTATGATCTCCGACGACAATACATAGCGAAAAATGACCCCTGGCTTGTAGTGGGGGCGCTCAAACATCGGTGTTGCTTGACCGCGGGCAAGGGCCAAATAAATGGATGGCAAATCAACCCCTAACTTATACGCAAACGCCAATGACCCTGAAAGACGCGGGTTGATTTCAAGCAGGAGAAAACGGCCTTGCCGATCCTGGATAAAATCCAAATTAATCGCTCCTGTCCAATTAAAGCCCTTCACAATGCTCCTGATGGTATTCAAAAAATTCTCATCCGTAACTGAGCAATAATAAGGCGCGGTACCGCCTGAAGAAGCATCATTAGCCGCCTTATACATAAAGCAATCCACAATTTCCCCCTGGCTGGCAAGGCCCAAAAATCCATAAAAATTACCTACAATAAATTCTTGGATAACCGGCCATTCGTCTTCGGGCTTTAATCCTTCGTAATACCGGATTAAACTTTCCTTATTATCAAAATACGTATTGCCCTTATTGGCCGTACCGCGGCATTTTTTGGCAAT
>JAYVSG010000012.1:0-2369 GCA_043775535.1 Candidatus Omnitrophota bacterium | reverse complement strand
TCGAGGATTTCCAGGCCCGCCGTGCCAATATTGCCTACAAGGGCAAGGACGGCAAGAAAAAAGGTTTTGTCCATACGCTCAATGGTTCAGGCGTTGCCTTGCCCCGGACCATGGTTGCGATCTTAGAGAATTACCAGACCCCGGAAGGGGAGGTCATCATCCCTGAAGTGCTTCGTCCATACATGGGCGGATTATCCCGCATCACCCGCCGATAGGAGAGCTGCGTGAAGGAAGGTCTTCTAACGATATTGAAGTTCTTCTGTTTTCTGCTCATCCTGCCGTTGATCGTTGCTGTCGTATTGGCGTTCCAATCCCAAATACTTGGTCTTCCCGTCGCCAGCGAACAATGGTTCCTCTGGGGTGTTGTGGTCTTTGTCGGCATCTACCTTTTTCTTTATCATTTCCGGGAAGTTTATGATTTTGGGCAGAACATCACGGTGAGCCTGTTCAAGTTTTATCAGCCTTTGGCCAGCATCAGCCCGATGGTCATCTCGATCTATACGGTGCTGCTGGTCTGCTTATGTCTTGTCTTGAACATCATCGGTCTGGGCGCGCCGTATGAAAAATACCTCGTCCTTGCCCTGGGGTTCACTACGGCCATGCATCTTGTCATGACCGCGCAGTATTTGTATGAGGCGGACAGCGGCCCCATCAAGGCACACTATTTTCTGGTCTTTGGCGCGTCCCTAGTCGCATACTTGTTCATTCTTTCCGTCTTGCTGGGGTGTACGGTCAGTGGATTTTCTTTCTTGGATTTTCTGGGGGCTCTTGCCGGACATACAAAGGACTATTACCAGCATATTTACAGGGCACTGTTCGTTGCCCCTTAGGGTTTGATTTATCCGACGAGGAGTGGTATACTCTCACGCATCAAAGGAGAGGTGGCAGAGTGGTCGAATGCGGCGGTCTTGAAAACCGTTGACTCGCAAGGGTCCGTGAGTTCGAATCTCACCCTCTCCGCCATTTAATAACTAAGGAGATGGTTATGTCTGAAGACTTCCAAGAACGCAGGAAATATGTCCGTGTTTATCACAATTTCATGCTTTTCTTCTCCGTGAAAGGCAAGGCCGACGTTTCTTTTGAAATGTCTCAGATCAATAATATCAGCCGCGGCGGCATCAATTTCAGTTCCAACCAGTTCTTTGCCAAGGGTACGGAACTGTGCATCGACCTGAAGACCCCGTTCCAGAAAGACGCTGTCCGCCTTGAGGGCGTCCTGCTTGCCTGTGTTGAGAAGGTGCCGGGTAAATTGTATGGTCTTCACCTTGAATTCAGGAACATCTCTCCTGATGCAATGGATATTCTGCTCAAGACCGAGAATTATGTTGCCGAACAGAAGTAATGGGACAGATCCGCAAGGTAGGGGACACATATTACATTGAGTTCTTTGCCCGCGGCCTGATGTACTCCCAGATCGCAGGGCCTGACCTTGCAGCTGCACAACAATTATTAGAAAAGACAGAAGCAACGATAGCCGGGGGAGAGGCGCTGACCATAGAGCGCCACATCGACCTGGCTGTTTTTTTTGAACAATTCATTGCCTATGCGGGCCAAGAATTCGGTGAAAGAAGCGCCAGGCGGTTTGCAGAGGCCATTTCCCACATACAGGTTTTCTTAAAGCAGCAATATCCTCAGACCACAAAACTGGCCCAGCTTACACCGGGCATCATGGAAGGCTATAAGGCTTTCCTTTCCGCGTCCACAAAACCCCATTTGGTTAATTTTACCATTCTCTTGATGCGGGAAATGTTCGAATATGGGATCAAGATCGGCTTCCTCAATGATAACCCTTCCTTGCATGTGCGGTTATTGCCATTGCCGGTGAAAAAGTTGCCAGTTACGAAGCGTTACGCAGTCGCCAAGGAGCTTCTGGGTAAGGGGACAGGCATCGGGAAGGTGGCCAAATTATTGGGTCTGACCGACCTTGCACAGACCATGTATTACGCAAATTTAATTCCCTTGAACAGGGAAGATATGTATAATTAGCGGCTTTGATATAGTAGGTTTGCGGTAATGGAGAGGTGGCAGAGTGGTCGAATGCGGCGGTCTCGAAAACCGTTGTCCGGGTAACCGGATCGAGAGTTCAAATCTCTCCCTCTCCGCCATTTTTATTAAACGTTCTATTGCGGGGGACATATGGGAAGAAATATCAAGATCTTCATCGTCGGCGTCCTTCTGATCGCTGGAGGCTTCTTGGTCCTGAAGGTAAAGGCCAATTACGAATATTCCCAGAAAATGGTCCTGGCGGCTGAAATACGCAAGGTCATGAATTACCTGATGCTCGACCTGCGCGAGGCCAGGTATGACACGCTCCAGGATGTCCCTTCCAATGGCCAATGGTATGAGCGTGTTGCATTTGCGCATGGCAC
>JAYVSG010000011.1:0-7009 GCA_043775535.1 Candidatus Omnitrophota bacterium | reverse complement strand
CGTTAATGCATCCACCGATGCCATCATCTGGTACGGCATCCAGAATAGCCCTGTTGCCATCAAGCCCAATGACCGCGACAGCTTGATCGCAGCCGCTGCCGTGCTTGTCAACTATGACCCCGGCGTGCTCAAGAACATGTTAAGCGTCAACGATTACCTGAAGGTCGAGACCAAGGGTCTCAATCTATTCAGCCCGTCGAGCTTTGATATCACCGCTGTTGTGGGCGGCCAGGTCGGGGACATATTCGGCCAGGTTTACTCACGTGTCCGCTTGAACCGCAATGTTACGGATGATACCCGTCTTGTTGCCGCCATGATCGTCCGCGCCTATGCCGAACAGGGCCTGATCGATGCCTCGACGGCAGCCAAGTTGTCAGATCGCCTGGAACGTTCTCTGGGCCGTGATTTCCCCTCTGAAGCTGAACCCTTTGCCCAGGCCCGTATTGCCAAGCTTTTTGCCCTAGAAGCCTTATATCCCAAGACCAACCCGGGCCGCCGTGAAGCGAACAACAGCAGTGTCTTATTGCGCAAATTGTCCAAGGACGCTGATCCGTCGGTGCGCTATATGGCCCTGCGTGCGGCCAACGCTTACCCGAATAAAGAGACCGCCAGGGAGGTCTTGGCCGAAGCCTTGATCGCGGCCAATGATATCGATGCGTTGAGCGTCCTTATCAGGAGCCGTTTGTATAACACGACGCAATTATTTGACCGTCTTGATGCGGTCGTGCTCGGCCGCGGGATCGCGGACCAATTAGGCGAAGACCGCTTCCGTACTATTATCGACGGGATGATCACCGACCTTCTGGTGCAGACACCGGCCATCAATGCGGACTTCATCATCCGCCGTGCGCAGTTGGTCCGCGGCGGCAAAGCGGCAGAATTGGTCAATTTAGTCTACCGTCCGCTGTTATTGCGCGTGGCTGCGGAAAAGGCCGATGAGCTTTATATAAGCGGCAGTGACCGGACCACAGCACTTAACGCCCAGGGTGATGAGCAGTTGAATGCCATCGCACGCCTCGACCCTGTGAATTCACGGGATATCTTTGTACAGCTGGTGCGCACTTCACAGAACAGCAAGGCTGTGCGCGCCGCCTTTGACCGCAGTGCTGCCATCACCGGCGGACCGGCCTTGGGCGAGAATGACCCCTTGGTCATTGCGACCGCTGAACGCCTTGCCAAGGAGAGCGATCCGGAACTGCGCATGGCAGCTGTCAACTGGCTCAATGCACGTCCGAACAATGCCGGCGTAGCGTCGTTCAAGCAGGCCTTCACAGGCAATGACCGCCTGGCCCGTATCCGTGTTGCCCAGATCGCCGCCCAAAAGCCCGACTTGACCACGGGCCTCATTGATCTCATTGCCGAAGAATTTGTTAAGGCCAATGCGGAACGCGCTTCTGCAAACGCCGGAGCTGAAACACAAACCGCTCTTGATGCCACAGGTAAGGCGCTGGCTGCTTATTATGGTGTTAAGCCCGCCGAGACCGTGCAGGCCATGACCGCTAAGGTCGAAGCATCAAGCGGTGTCAAGCAGGCAGAATTGCTGCGTGCTATTAAGGCCCTTGGAATTAAGATCGAGGGATACGGCACTGATATTTTTGCCGGTACTGGTTTGATCAGGGCCAGCGTACAGCAGGAGCAGGACTACCTGTCCCGTTTGCGCACCCGCACCGATATGTCGGATGCAGACAAGATCGTTGTTGCTGATGTGCTCTCCAGGGTCGAGGTTACGGGCAATGAGATCATCGCGAACCGCATCTCCCTGATCGATACACTTAAAGCGTTGTACCCCAAGAATGCCGGCGCCAACAAAGACCTCAAGATGCAGGTGCTCAAAGCCTTCATTGTCCGCTGGGGTAGGGGAGAGGCGGCATCTGCCGACATCTTCACAGAACTGTTGGCAGGCGAACAAAATGGCATTCTGGACAATACGACCCTGTTGAATGACATTATTTCCAAGACCAAGGATGAGTCTGCGCCCTTGGTCCTCAAGGCGCTTAATGGCGAAGATGCAGATTTCAGCAACAATGCCGCCGCCCGTCGTTTCATCCCCGTGCTCGAAGATCTCCGCGACAATGCCAGCGCATCGCCCATGGCGCGTTTGTCTGCCATCAAAGCCCTGGTATCCTTGCAGAAGAATGCCCATGACATCGACGCCGCTTATAAGCTGGCGTTGGAGGGCAAGGATTATAAAGATGTTCGTTTGGGCGCGATCAAGCTGGTCGCCGATGCCAAGGCCTACAATTACCTTTTGCAGTTGACCGCACGTTTCGACGAGGAATTCCCGGGCCGCAACAGCAATGCCGGGGAGATGGCTCTGTACAATGCCTTTGCCCAGCCTGCCATCACCGCGCTGTCCCAACCCGAAGCCCAGGACATGAGGGATGCCTTTATCGCGGCACGCAGCACCCAGGGAAAATTCATCGACCCCCGCTTTACCTCGCAAGCGCCTGCGGTGGCCGTTACCACCAGCATTTTGCCTAAGGATAAGCTCGAACGCCTGACCTATTTTAAATACAGGTCCTGGACCTTGCTTGAGAAAGATCCGGGCCGTTTTGCGTGGGAGGCGATCTATCCAGTCATGACCGCTGACATCAAGGCCGTCCTTGAACACGCAGCAACCGGCGGGGATCTTTTCGCCCTGACCGCTGATCTGGAGAGCAAGATCAACGCCGCCGGGGATGGGCGTGACGCGACGATCTATCCGGCCGTCCTTGAATTGGCACGCTGGCGCGTGAAGGCTGACCCCGCAGAGACAGCAAAGATAAAATATTACGATACGCGCGCTGCTGCCCTGCTCAAGAAGATCGCCCTGGATCATAACGGTTTGTCAGATAAGACGCGTGTCATGGCCATGTGGGCAGCCTTCCTTTCTGACGCACAGACCGCGGCTTCCGTGGTCAAGGAAGCCTTGGGCGGCAAGGATGACCACGAAAGTATTTATGTGGCCGCAAGCATCGGGGCAGCTGCCCTGAATGATGCCGACTTGGCTCAGCCCCTGGCGCGTTTCCTCAGGACCGTTCCGATCATCAATCCTAAAGCCGGACGTATCGAATTCCTTTCCAATATGTTCCCCGTCAAGGGTGATGCCGCGATCTGGGCCCTGGCACAGATCGGTGCCAACAATCCGGCACCTTTGGACAAAGACCAGGTTTATGAAGCCATGAACACCGCCACCGCCGAGATCATTGCGGAAAGAGGCTGGCTGGGTTGGTTTGACGTGCGGCATAAGATAAGGCCGGTTTTGGATGCGATGGATGCCGCCCGCGGTACACATTTAAATGACGCCTATGACCAGACCCCGCTTGTCCGCACACATCGCGGCGTCCGGGCCTACGCATGGTTCAACATCCATTCCTACATGCTTTATATCTTGCCGTTCTTGTTGGCCTTGGTGGCTTACAAGTGGAAATGGATCTTTGCGCGGCACATTACACCCGCGAAGAATCTTTTGAAGCTTATCGGCCGGGGTGGTTCCAAGCTTCCTATCTGGATCTTCTTTGCCGGTTTTGGCCTCATGGCGTTGGCGCCCCAGTCCCTGATGGCGGCACAAGCCGTCACCTACAAGGTTGTTGAGGTCAAGATGCCGGAAAGTCCGTGGTTATACACACTCCTGGTCATTGGAGCGATCGTCGGCTTTTTGCAGATCGTCTATATCATCGATAAGATCCGCCGGAAGGTCGTTGTCCGCAAGGAGAGCACAACGGAAGAGCAGGGATCCGAAACGGTTGCAGCGCAGGCCAAGGAAGAAGATGAGCCGGAAGTCTCCGTTCCGGACTTAAGGCAGATCGATGATGCTGTCCGCTCGATCAGGCGCAAGGCGCTGGACTTCAAAGCTTCCGGGGTCAAGACCTACCTGACGGGTAACGATATGCGCCAGCTGTTGAATGTCCAGGAATCCATCATCTGGAATACGGTGTTCCGCATCAAGCCGATGATCAACGCCATTCCGTCGGTGCACGATTTTTTTGTCCGTCAGTCTAAGATCTGGACCGACATCCTTGTCCTTGCTGTCGAACAGCACGATGCCATGGAGGCGGGCCATCAAAAAGACCGTTTGCAGGAACGCATCATTGAGCTTCGGACCTTCCTTGAAGGATACCTGATGCCCTATGCCATGGCCACCAGCGCTCTCTTGGGCTGGATGAACCTTACCCGTTATTACCGTGTGCGCGGCCAGACACGCGTTCGCAGGCTCTCTTCAGGCAAGATGGATTATGCGATCGATGCGGACGGTGACCCCTGGCGTGTGCAGGAATATTTCATGCGCAAGGCGCCCTGGTACGGTCTCGAGAAGAACACGCAGAAGGCCCAGGCGGAATTTGTCCAGGAACTGAACAGCTTCATGGGCTTCACGTCGCAATTTTTGGGCGGCCAATATGCGGGCGTCTATAAGGACAGTCCTCAGACCATGACCACCCTCATTGAAGAGGAGATCATCCGCGTCCGTCAGGGCGTGTTGGCCAACAGCCGCTTGTCCTTCATGCCGGATTCTGAAATGTCCATGGATGACCGCCGGCCGGCCTATGAATTGAGCTGGAACGAGCGCGAGGTCATCGGCCGTAACCTGGGATCGCTTGGTATCATGTTGGCCGTTCCTTTGACCTTGTTCGGTCTCTGGTCCCTTGAGGGCCTGACCACGGCTTCCGGCTTGAGTTTGATGATCACCTCACTGGGCATCATTGTTAACGGACGCACGGCCTTTAAATATGATGGTTTTTACAAGACCCGTGGACGTCTGCAGGCACAGCTTGCGGCTTTTGGCCCGGCCTTTAAGGGTAAGGGCGCAGTCAATACTATGCTGACCGTCGAGACCAGACGCATGACCGATATTGTGTTGACCGTGGCGGCCCAAGACCCTCACCAGGATATCGTGGACCTTATCTTTGTCATGGTCGATAGCGATGAGCTTCAGGAAGAAGCCGCACGCATCTTACGGCTCAGGATGGGATCGATGTACAACCGTCCCATTGTCATCATGCGCCATAAGATGGTTCCGGGCAGTTTGGGAGCATTCCTGGATGCCCGTCTGCTCGTCGCGTCGTACCATACCTTGGATGATGTCTGGGCTGAGATCAGGCGCCTTGAAGCTGCCAAGGAATTGATCCTGCTTGGAGGAGAAGACCTTTATAACAGGTCGAGGGGTAGCCTGCCGGTTTTCAAATCCCGTTTCCTCGTCTTGATGGCGGGCGGCGCTGAACATCGTGCCATGTCCAATGCCTCAGCTGAGATGGCGCGCGAGGGAATTGTGCTTCCTTCCGATGTGGCCGGACGCCTGGGCCCATTGACCTATCTTGAAGAAAATCTTTTATACGGGATCAATGAGGTCCATGACCTACGTTCGGAATCGCGCGGAGGCATGGTCGTTCTGCATGCCGACGGCATACGTGTCGGGCGCATCATGCTTTCCGGCGACATCTCTGCCTTCACGGTCAGGAAATCCTTGGCCGAGGTCATTGCACGGCGCTATGGGGTGGTGGTCTACGACCACGCGACCAATGAGATCAAGGTCATCATTGAACCCAGGCCCCTTGAGAGTGACAACGATTTCCGCAGACGGCTGGAAGAGGAGATCGAGCGCATCACCGGCGGCCGCGGCTATGATTTCAAGTTATCGGATGTCCCTCAATTCGATGTGCTGGCCGGTGGATGGAAGATCTCCTTTGCTGATGAAAAGAAAGACACGGCCTTTAACCACGCCCTTAAGCTTCTGCACAACAGGATCGTGCTTGGAAGCATGTTCGACAGCGCCCTGCGGGATTATATCTTGACCAAGCAATTCCAGAGGGGCGACGAGGCTGAATTGCTGCAGGAATATTTGCGCGGATATATCCGCAAGCGCTGGTACGACGAGCTCATCCGGATCAAGGAGTTAAAGGGCCAGGAAGCATTCATGATGGACAAGGCCTTGACCGTCCTGGAAGAATTGGGCAAGCTTACCATAACGCAGGGTGGAGGAGTTCCGGCGCTGGCCCAGGAGATATTCCCATATCCCGACCTCAGGGTGGTGGCGCATTTATTCCTTCCCATTACAACGCTGCTCCCTAAGTCCCGTGCCGGGAACGTCAAGGACAAGGGTATCAATCGCATGCTGGCGGCACATGCCACGGCCAATATGCCCGGCGTGTACCGTGATTTTTATCACCAGTTCTTTGGCGGTATTTCCTGGCTCTTCGTGCAGGAAAGTCCAGGCCAGACCGTATTTCCGATCAGTGCAGCCCGCAGTTACCAGGCACGATTCAGCAGGGCCAATGGGGATGGGCGGGTTCATAGCCATTGGATGGCCGGTATTGGCGCATTCGGCATGGCCGCCATGACGGAGGGGATCTGGAACTATTGGCCTTTGATGATCGTTCTCGTGTTCCTGCCCTCTATTCTATGGGGTTTTTGGTCGTTCAAGAATTGGATACAGGAGAAGGCCGCGGAAAAGGAACGCCTTCGCATCGATGCCTGGTATGTAGCCATCATGAAGAGCGCAGATCCTGCGTCCATCGCCGCGCTCATGCGTGAGACAGGTTATGGGATCAAGTATGCCCTGCGGTTGCGCACAGCACAGGAGAAGGTGCAGATGGCCTTGGCCAAACAATTGGGCGCCGGCAATGCGCTGAAGGTCCTGGGCGGTGCAGAGAACGCGGAACGTCAGATCATGGCCGCCATTCCCAGTGTGATCGCCCAGATGGACAAGCATTCGGTCCCTGCCATACGCTGGGATGCGGCTGCCCAACGCATCATAGTAGCGGATGCAGGGGCACGGACCTATGGCCCTCTTCTGGCCTCGATCAGCGTCCCGAACGCCCAGCCGCGCGCACCGACGGTCGATGAATCCCGCAGGATCGAAGAAAAGATCTTTCCCCATTTGGATGTTCCTGCAAAGCCAGCCCAGATCGTCATCAACGACGGCATGGGATACCTGGTCCTGCTGCTTGATGGTGTTCTTCACGTTCACTCCCGGCTATTGAATGCCAGGCCGCGGCCGGGCATGTATTCGAACCTGAGCGATGATATCAAGACC
>JAYVSG010000010.1:0-17338 GCA_043775535.1 Candidatus Omnitrophota bacterium | reverse complement strand
GGTCAAGACCCGGCACGGCGTGGTGCTCGACACCTGCGGCACCGGCGGGGACCATAAGGACACCTTCAATATTTCGACAGTGGCGGCCATTGTTGTCGCTGCGTGCGGCGTGGTGGTGGCCAAGCATGGCAACCGTTCGGTCTCAAGCAAATGCGGCAGCGCGGACGTGCTGGAGGCTATGGGCGTCAATGTGCAGATGGAGGAACGTTTCCTCAATGAATGCTTGGATGAGGTCGGACTGGCTTTTTTATTCGCCCAGCGCCTGCATCCGGCCATGAAGAATGTCGCGCCCGTACGCAAAGCCCTGGGTGTGAAGACCATTTTTAATATCCTGGGGCCCTTGACCAATCCGGCCCGCGCTTCGCACCAAGTCATGGGGGTTTATAGCCGGGAACTGACCGAACCGATGGCCCATGTATTGAAGAATTTAGGCATCAAGCGCGCCCTGGTCGTCCACGGCCACGACGGTTTGGATGAGATCACGACCACGGGTAAGACCTTTGTGAGCGAATATAACGGCAAGGACATCATTTCCTACGACATCAACCCGTATGAGCTGGGCATTGCTCCGGCCAAGATAGAGGATTTTGCCGGAGGGGATGCGAATACCAATGCCCTGATCGCGCAAAAGATCCTGCAGGGCGAAAAGGGTGCGCGGCGTAATATTGTCATGGTCAATGCGGCCTATGCCCTTTATACGGCGGAACTCGTCGAGAATTTGATGCAGGGCATGCGCATGGCCGAACACGCCGTCGATTCCGGACGGGCATTTGCCAAATTCGAAGAATTAAGGGAGTTCACCAACCGTGTCCGCTGATTTCCTTGCCGTCATAGCCGCGGAAAAACATGCCGCGATCAAGTCTAAGGAAGCGTATTACGCCAATTTAAAGAAGAACATGGCGCCCAAGGATAATAATCGCTATCAGGTGTTCAAGAAGGCGATCGCCAGGCCTGGCCAGATCAACCTGATCGCAGAGGTCAAAAAAGCGTCGCCGTCCGCCGGGTTGATCCGGGAGGATTTCGAGGTCATCCGCATCGCCAAGATATATACGGACAATGGTGCCGCGGCATTGTCGGTGCTGACCGAGGAGAAGTATTTCCTGGGTAAATTCGCCTATTTGAAGAAGATCGCGGATGAGTTCTATGTACCGGCATTGATGAAAGATTTTGTCGTCCATGAATACCAGGTTTACGAGGGCGCATTTTATGGCGCCTCAGCAGTGCTCCTGATCGTGGCCATGCTCTCCGACCAGCAGATCAAGGACCTTATGGATGTTGCCCACGCTCTGGGCCTGGATTGTCTGGTCGAGGTGCATGATGAGGCGGAGATCGACCGGGCTTTAAAAGTCGGGGCGGAGATCATCGGCGTCAATAACCGCGACCTTCGCAGCCTGGTCGTAGATGTGAATAATTGTGTGCGCATGATCCCGCGCATTGGTAAAGGTAAGGTGATCGTTGCGGAAAGTGGTCTTAAGACCCACGATGATATAAAACGTGTGCGGGATGCAGGAGCGCATGCGGTATTGATCGGGGAAACATTCATGCGCGCACAGGACATTGGCGCCAAGATAAAGGAAGTGATGCATGGCCAGAGTTAAAATTTGTGGGATCACCAATGAAGCCGATGCGCTCAAAGCCGCCCGCCTGGGCGCTTGGGCAGTGGGGTTCATCTTTTATAAGAAAAGCCCGCGTTTCATTTCACCGTTCAAGGCAAAGAAGATCATCGAGTCCTTGCCGCCTTTTGTCACCCCCGTCGCTGTGTTCGTCGACCAAAGCTTCGGTGCCATGCGCGATATCATCAAGCATACGGGCATCCGCGTGGTGCAATTGCACGGCAATGAGGATTCGAACACCTGCCAGCGCCTACGCCGGGACCAATTGAAGGTGATCAAGGTTTTTCGTGTCGGGGAAGACTTTAATCCCAAGAACGTGGAAGGGTATAAGGCGGATGCGTACCTGTTCGATACCGCGGACAAGGACAAGTTCGGCGGTACGGGCAAGACCTTTGATTGGAGCCTCCTGGGTGATATCAAGTCGCTCAATGTCCCGATCATCATTTCCGGCGGGCTTAATAACCAGAATGTGATCGAGGTGGTCAACTCGCTCAAGCCTTATGCCGTGGATGTGAACAGCGGTGTTGAAGAGGGGCCGGGCAAGAAGGACGCTAAGAAGATGAAGGAATTTGTCGACGTTGTTAATTATATTTCCGGTCCTAATGTTAAGGAATCATGACCTATTTAACTTCCGCTGAAGTCAAGGCGATCGTCTATTTGTCAGGACAACAGATCAGGCTTTTTTTGGGCAATGCCGATCCCAAGGATTTTACCGGCGATGCCAAGAAAGCCATTGCCGCCTTCCATGAGAATCCCGCGGATTTTTCCGACGAAGCCTTGCTGACCAAGGGGGCCAATGTGGATGAGGCACACCAGTATTCCGTGCGCATGGAATTGCGCGGGGTCAACCCCCAAGGCGCGGCGCAGGTGGTGGCCAAGGGGATATGGGGCAAGGCCCGCAATGCCGTGATCAAGGCCTTGCGCAAGGAATTGGAAAGTCACAGTCATCCGTTGATCGTGCGCACCGCGGGCTCATCCTCATTCGAGTTCAACCGTGCCGGCGTGGATAAAAGCCTTCCCATCCGTTATGTGCGTGTCCGCTGGGAACAGCTCCTGGAAGAGATGAATTATGTGCCGGGTGCCGGCATCAATAGCCGGCCGAGCCGCATCATTATTGCTGCCGACGGGGATGGTACCATTTACGAAGGTCCCAAGACCACGCATTTGCCAGGGCTTAAAGACAGTCCTGCCTATGCCCCCATTGTGGCCTATTTGCGTGCCGGCGGTGTGTTCATGTTGGTCTCTGGGAATGACCTGACCCGCACCTTCAAGCGCTTGATCGCAGGTCTTTCCAAGGATCTTTATCCGCGCATCCTCATTGCCGCCAACGGCGGGGCAGACCTGGCCTGCGTCAGCCATGAGGGCAAGCCGATCTTCATCAAGGATTACCGTTTGAACGCTTTGAACGTGGTGCTGGAAGACAAGAAGACCTCACCGCTCGACATATTTTATTTGGGGGACGACGACACCTTGAATGGTAATGACCGCGCGGCTTTTGAGACCGTGGGCCCCAAGCGTGCTGTCATCGTCCGCACACTCTTTGACACCCAGGCATTTATGGAGAAATGGCTTCATGAGCGAAAAATTCATCCTGCCTAAGGAACGTTCCCCGGAAATGTTCGATGCCATTGCGCGCCGGTATGACCTTTTGAACCATTTATTGTCCTTGGGGCAGGATGTGCATTGGCGTAATCGTCTAAAGAAACTTTTGCCCGAGCGTACGGAACTCGACATCTTGGACCTGGCCACGGGCACGGCGGACGTCCTGATCACCCTGGTCAAGGACAACCCGAACGTGAAGCGCGGCATCGGCGTCGATCCATCGAGCAATATGCTCGAGCTTGGCCGCAAGAAGATCGAGGCCCTGGGGCTGCAGGAGAAATTGATGCTCCAGCATGGCGATGCACAGGCCCTGCATTTTCTGGACAATACCTTTGATTGCGTGGTGATCTCCTTCGGTATCCGCAATGTACCCGATCTCAGGCTGGGGCTCCTGGAAATGTATCGCGTCACTAAACCGGGTGGGCGTTTATTGATCCTCGAGCTCTCCAAACCGGCCAATCCGCTCTTGCGTATGGGGCATTGGTTGTATTTGAACGGTTTTGTCCCGGCGGTGGGCGGCGTTGTTTCCGGTAATGCCAAGGCCTATCATTATCTGAACCAGACCATACAGGCTTTCCCCTATGGGGAGCGTTTCTGCAAGATCCTTAAGCAATTCGGGTTTCAGAATATCCAGGCCTACCCATTGATGGGCGGTGTGGCCACGATCTATGCCGCAGAAAAATAATACCCTCCATACCTTTGAGCAGGCTAAAGAACAGATAGCCGTGCATGTCCGTGCCTACCGTCCATCACCGGCCATTGCCCGCATTGAGGTCAAGGTCAAGCCCATCGACCAGTTGGGCTGGCTGTCCGCCCAAAAAGCGAACGTCAAGGTCTTTGGTGCCAACCAGGACGACAGCGCTGGTATCGCCGGGGTGGGTGAGGCGGTCCGCATCACGGGCAAGGGCAAGGTCAATTTCCAGAAAATATTTGCGCAACTGCGTTCGCATTTAACACCCCAATATCCCTATTTGCAATGGTACGGCGGTTTTTGTTTTGATGCCGTGCGTACGGATGCGGCCTGGTCGAATTTCGGCTCCTGGCGTTTTGTGCTGCCCCGTTTTGAATTGGCCAGGGACAAGGACAAGATGATCTTTGCCTGCAATCTCAGCGGGGCCATCGACAAGCCCAAGGTTCTCAAAGAATTGGCCGCCTTGAAAATGCCGTCGAAGGATAATGCCCTGGAGCTCAATGTCGTGGGACGCGAGGACCATCCGACGCCTCAAGTGTGGCGCAAACAGGTGGGGGTGGTGCTCAAAGCCATTGCCGCCGGGCAAAGTCAAAAGGTAGTTCTGGCCCGCAAGACCGACCTTTCCTTTAGATCAGCGCCGGACCCTTGGGCCATGCTCAAAAGCTTGAAGAAGGTGACCCCGGACAGCTATCATTTTGCTTTTGGTTTTGGCACCAGCACCTTCCTGGGCGCTTCCCCGGAACGTTTGTACAAACGCCATGGCAGGCATATCCTGAGTGAAGCCCTGGCCGGCACCAGTCCTGCATCGTCGCCTGCGGAAGGTTTGCAGTCTTCAAAAAAAGACCGGCATGAGCATCAACTGGTCGTCGATGATATCTATCAGTCCCTGGTGCCTTTGTGCGTGAAGCTGGCCTGCGACCGTGCACCTGCGGTCTTGAGCCTATCCAGCGGGCATCATTTGAATACCAAATTCCAGGGGCAATTAAAAGATGGCGTACAGGATGAAGATATCTTAGAATCATTGCATCCGACCCCGGCTTTAGGGGGTCTGCCCAAGGCTTTTGCCCTGAATGCCATACGCCATATGGAACCCTTTGGCCGGGGCTGGTATGCCGGTCCATTAGGCTATGTGGGGCTCGATTGGGCGGAATTCGTGGTTGGCATCCGTTCCGGCCTCGTCAGGGCCAGGCAATTGTCTGTCTTCGCCGGTGCCGGCATCGTTGAAGGTTCCAAGCCTGAGGATGAATGGCAGGAGATCGAGAACAAGATCGGGAATTTTATCAAGATCATCAAATAGGGGTTGTCACCCCCGAAGTCTTAATCGGGGGTCCATAATGGATTCCCGCTTTCGCGGGAATGACAAATAATATGTCTAGTTATCCCAATATTAATTATTGCTGGGGTTCATTGATCGCGGAGGAACTTGTCCGCTGCGGCGTGGAGTATTTTTGCGCTGCGCCCGGTTCCCGTTGTGCACCTTTGACCGTTGCCATTGCCCGCCATAAGAAGCTTAAGTCCTTTGTGCATTTTGATGAGCGCGGGCTGGCCTTCCATGCACTTGGGTATGTGACGGCGACAAAGAAGCCTGCGGTGCTTGTGTGCACGTCCGGGACCGCCGCGGCCAATTTCCTGCCTGCCATTGTCGAAGCTTCCAAAAAGAAATTACCGCTGATCGTCCTGACGGCCGACCGTCCGCCGGAATTGCGGCAGACCGGGGCTGTGCAGACCATTGATCAGGTGGGCATCTTTGGCAAGTATGCCGTCTGGCAAGCCGATATGCCCTGTCCTGATTTGAATAGCAAGCCGGAATTCGTGTTGACCACGATCGACCAGGCTGTCTACCAGGCCGTGCGCAAGGGCGGGGTGGTGCATATCAATTGCATGTTCCGCGATCCGTTGGCGCCGGTTGAAGTGAAGACCCCATGGGGAAAATATTTTGACGGCCTTAAGGCCTGGGAGCGGTCGGCCAAGCCATATACCGAATACCTGACCGGTTTTGAATCTATCCGCATCCCTGCGACCAAGGCCATTGCCGGCCGCATCAATGCGATCAAGAACGGCATCGTCGTGTTGGGCAAGGCCGGCGGCCAGGCCGACGCGGATGCGGCGATCCATTTTGCCAAACGCCTGGGCTGGCCGGTGTTCGCGGACATTTCATCCGGCGTCAGGCTGGGATGCAAACATGAAGGCATTATCCACTATTACGACCAGATCTTATTATCGAAGAAGGACGTTAAGGTCGATGGCATTGTGCATTTCGGAGGCCGCATCACCTCCAAGCGCTATTATGAATTCATTCAGGCACAATCGCCGGCGGAATACATCATGGTGCTGAACCATGCTTTGCGCAACGATCCCCTGCATACCGTGACCCTGCGGATCGAGAGCACGGCCGCTAATTTTTGTGAGAGCGTCGGCCCTCTGCTCAAAAGCCGCGCCAAAGGCAAGTTATGCGCGGCATTGGAGAAAGAGAATTCAAAGCTGGATAAGGCGATCGAGGCTTTCTGCCGTCAGGACGCGCGGTTGAGCGAACCGGCCGTGGCCCGGCTGGTGTCGCAGTTGATCCCGGGCGGCACAGGATTGTTCTTGGCCAACAGCATGCCCATCCGCGACATGGACATGTATGCGGATTTCAAGGGTCTGCCCGTGTACACGGCGGGCAATCGCGGGGCCAGCGGCATTGACGGGCTCATTGCATCAGCCGCAGGGTATGCGCAAGGGTTGAAGGCGCCGGTCACCCTGATGATCGGTGATCTCTCCGTCCTGCATGATCTCAATTCGTTGGCCCTGCTTAAGGACGTCGACTATCCGCTTGTCATGGTGGTGCTTAATAACGGGGGAGGAGGCATCTTTTCATTCCTTCCGATCGCCGAGCATAAGGATGTCTTCGAGAAGTTTTTCGGAACGCCGCATCAGGTCACCTTCGCCAACGCAGCAGCCATGTTCGAATTGAATTATGCCCAGCCGCAGGATGTGGAGGGTTTCAAGAAGGCCTATGCCCAAGCCTTAAAGTCCCAAACATCGACCATCATCGAAGTCATGACCAGCAGAGAAGAAAATTTGAAGGTACACAGGAACGTTTCTAAACAAATCATTGGTATTAAATAGCTTCTGACAGAACTGTCCCCATGAATCTAAATGAATTAGATTTCAACGACGAATTTGCTGCTGCTTTCGAAGACCTGGAGAATACCAGCCGCCACTTGTTCATCACGGGCAAGGCAGGTACGGGAAAATCCACGCTCCTGCAGTATTTCCGTCTGAAAACCCAGAAGAATATCGCGGTGCTGGCTCCGACCGGCGTTTCCGCCATCAATATCAAGGGACAGACCATCCATTCTTTTTTCCAGTTCAGGCCGGATATCACGCCTGACGCGGTCAGTGACATGCCGGTGCGCAAACAGAAGCGCCAAATGTATGCCAAGCTGGAGGCTGTTGTCATCGATGAGATCTCCATGGTGCGTGCCGACCTTCTGGATTGCATTGACCGCATCCTGCGCCTCCATGGCCCGCACTATGACCGTCCTTTTGGCGGTGTGCAGATGATCTTCTTTGGGGACCTATTCCAGTTGCCGCCGGTCGTCAGCCGTGACCAGCAGGGTATCTTCGAAGGCATTTACAAGACCCCATATTTCTTTTCCGCCAATGTGTTCCCGACCCTAGATATGAAGATCCTGCAATTGAGCAAGATCTACCGGCAGAAGGACGAGCAATTCATCCGCCTGCTTAATGCATTGCGGGACGATACCTTGGAACAATACCATTATGCCGCATTGAATGAGAGGGTGCAGGCAAGACCCAAGGTCGCGCCGGAAGATTTTTATATCACGCTGACCACGACCAATGCCTTGGCCGAAAAGGTCAATCTGCAAAGGCTGGTCGAACTGGCCGGAAAACCCAACTTGTACCAGGGTGCTTTTTCAGGGGATTTTGACCGCAAGGCCTTGCCGACGCCGGAATTCCTTGAAGTGAAGGTGGGTGCCCAGGTCATGATGCTTAACAATGACCAGGAAAAACGCTGGGTCAATGGCTCGCTCGGGGTGATCACGGCCATCAAGACAGATAATAGCGGCGATGATATCATTATGGTCGACCTGGAAAATGGGCAGACCGTGGACGTAAAGAGATACACCTGGGAGATCTACCAGTATTATTTTGATGAGATGAGCCAGAACTTGGCTTCCAAGGTCATGGGGCATTACACGCAGTACCCTTTGAAATTGGCCTGGGCCGTGACCATCCACAAATCGCAGGGACAGACCTTTGAGAAGGTTATCATTGATATCGGTTACGGGACGTTCGCACACGGCCAGATCTATGTGGCCTTGAGCCGCTGCACGACCATGGGCGGGCTCATCCTTAAACAACCTTTGGCCAGCCGGCACATCATGCTGGATGGGCGGGTGGTCGATTTCCACAAGAACAGGATCCTATGTCAAAGCACCTGAGCGCAGTGTTCGTTATGTTGTTCCTTTCGCCCGTCGTCATTTTTGCCGGTGAGCGCGATTCCACCATCGCCAAGGAAATGACCAAGGTCCAGGAATTGAAGGCCGATGCCGCAACCTGGGAGGGAAGGAACAGCCAATACCCTTATGTTGCGCTCCTGAATGAATATGAGACCAGGATCGAGCCGGACTGGTCCTTCACGGAAAATTACCACGTCCGTATCAAGGTCCAGCAGGATTCTGCCAAGGAACTGGGCGAGTGGCCGATCTATTACAATAAATCCCGCGAACAGGTCGTCGACATCAAGGCCTTCGTTGAATTGCCTGAAGGCAAGAAGGTGCCGGCCGCATCGGTCAAGGATCTGGACGCCTATGAGGGTTCCGCATTATACAGCGATATGAAGGTCAAGCTGATCACCTTGCCGCAGGTGGGGGTTGGCAGCATCATTGATGTGACGGTCAAGACCAAATCTTCCTCGAAGGAGATGCCGGGGCAATTCTGGGACGAGGTGCCGTATCCGGTCATCCCGACCAAATATGCTAGGCATACCTTCATCTTCCCAGAGGACAAACCCATTGAGTTCAAGGCGCACAATGACGAGCATAAACCCTTGATCGAGAAGAAGAACGGCACGGTCAAATTTTCCTTCGTATTCGAAGAGACCGCCTATACCGAATCGGAAGAGCTGATGCCTCCGCCGGACCAGGTCAAGGGCGGTATGTACCTTTCTTCGATCAAGGACTGGCAGGCTGTTGCTGACTGGTTCAGGGAGCTGGTGCTCAAGAACAGCGTGGATGACAATGAGATCGCGGCCAAGGCGCAGGCAGTGGCCAAGGACAAGCCCACACAGAAAGAAAAGGTCCGGGCCATCCTTGAATTCATCCAGGATGATTTTCGGTATGTGGCCATGAATTTCGGCGACCACACCGTTGATCCGCATCCGACGGTGGATGTGTTCAGGGGCCGTTCCGGCGATTCCAAGGACATTGCGATCCTTGTCAGGCAAATGTTAAAGACCGTCGGTATTGATTCGAATATCTGCCTCATGAATTCAGAATTCAGCGGGGATCCCCAGGTCGGGCTTCCCAACCCCACTGTGTTCGAACATGTGATCCTCGAGATGGAGGCGGATGGTGAGAAATATTTTGTCGACCCGCAGGCCAAAGGGTTTGAGCTGGGCCAATTTCCGCCTGCCTATGACCATGCCTATGTGCTGGTCATTGACGGCGGCGGCTGGCGTTTCGACCATTTGCCCGCGCTGTCTGAGACCCAAGGCCGTACGGTGACGAGTGAAAGCGATATCACTCTTAAAGAAGATGGTTCCGCGGTCTTTGTGCTCCATGTGACCCTGCCCTTGGAAACATCCCAGGGTTTTCGTTCCCAGTGGCAGGCCACCACGACGGAAAACAGGGACAAGTTTTTTGAAAGTCTGGAGAGCAATTTTACCCAGGGCGGCAATATGCTCTCGCACGAGGTCAAAGGCCTGGAAGACCGTTATGGGCCGGTTTCATTCAATTTGAAATACGAAGCCCCGGGCGCCTACCAGGTCATCAATGATATGATCCTCCTGAAAGAAGCGGACCAGTCGGATGTCCCGGATTTTGCAGCACCGGAACGTAAATATCCCATCTTCATGCCGGCCAATTCCCTGATCGTCAATACCAACACCTACCATATTCCCAAGGGCTATGTTGTGGATTTTCTTCCCACGGAGTACGACCTGGCTACTGATTTTGCCCAAGTCGGCGCACGTTACGCGACCAAGGATAATACGGTCACCGTGCATAGCGTGTACCGCATGAAAAGGGCGTCCATGCCGCCAGCCCGTTACAAGGAAGTCCAGGCTTTTCGTGAAGAGCTTTATAAGAAGAATGAGCAGTATGTGGTGCTTAAGAAGAAACCGCAGGCCAGCCAAAAAGCCAAAGAATGGATCAAGAACCAATGAGCGATCTCTTGAAATTGCGTGTTCACACATCACAATTATTAGGCAGGGATCCTTCTCTGGTCCTGCATGGCGGAGGCAATACCTCGGTCAAGGCCAGGGTCAAGGATTTCTTCGGTGATGAACAGGATGTGCTCTACATCAAGGGCAGCGGCTGGGACTTGGCCACCATCCAGGAGGGCGGGTTCGCCGCGGTGAAGCTGGATGTGCTCAAGCGCATGGCCGGCTTACCCAAGCTTTCAGACACCGACATGGTCCGAGAGCAGCGGGCAGCCATGCTTGACCCCAATGCGCCAAACCCGTCGGTGGAAGCGATCCTGCATGCCATCATCCCGTACAGGTTCGTTGACCATTCCCATGCCGACGCGATCGCGGCCATCACCAATACGCCGGACGGCGCTTCGCGCATCAAGGCGATATACGGGGATAAAGTTTTGATCGTTCCGTATGTGATGCCCGGTTTTGTATTGGCGCGCAAGGTCTATGAAATGACCCGTTCCCTGGATTGGAAGAAATATGAGGGGATCGTCCTGCTCAATCACGGTTTGTTCACCTTTGACGATGATGCCATGGCCAGTTATCAGCGACACTTGAGCGTGGTGGGCAAGGCGGAACAATACATCAAGAAACAAAGGATCAAGATCGCTTCCGCCAAGGCCGTGAAAGAGGACTTGATCTCCCTGGCCAAGCTGCGGCAAGCCGTCAGCAAGGCACAGGGTGCAGCCGTGGTCGCCCATTTGAAATCCGATGCCGCTTCCGTCGGGTTTTCTGATCTGTCCAATGTTGCTTCCATTGCCGGCCGGGGCACGTTGACCCCTGACCATGTGATCCGCACCAAACCCATTCCGGCCATCATCCGGAAGGACATTGCCCTGGATGTGGCTGCCTATGCCAAGAATTACCGGATCTATTTTGAGCGCCATACGGATAGAAAATTGAAATGCCTCGACCTAGCGCCGCGCTGGGCCGTATGGCCGGGGCAGGGTGTCGTGACATTCGGACGTTCCCGTGCGGATGCTTTGATCACTTCCGATATTGTCGACCACACCATCACGGCCATCCAATGGGCCGAGGGGATGGGCGGATGGAAGGTCATCTCCCAAAAAGATATTTTTGAGATGGAATATTGGGAATTGGAGCAGGCAAAATTGGCTAAGGCTTCCAAGTCCTTGCCCTTGCAGGGCAAGATCGCCCTGGTCACCGGTGCGCACAACGGTATCGGCCGCGCCTGCGTCGAGTCTTTGCTCGCCCAGGGTGCGCATGTGGCGGCACTCGACATCCATCCTGAGATCGCCAGCCGCTTCAGTTCAAAGAATGTGCTGGGCATCTTGTGCGATGTGACCAAGGATAAGGATATTGCCGCGGCTGTTGGGAAGGCCGTGCGCCATTTCGGCGGCCTCGACATCGTGGTCAGCAATGCGGGGATATTCCCTCCGAGCCAGGGCATTGAAGACATGGAACCCGGGGTATGGGACCGGAGCATTGCCATCAACCTGACCAGTCATCAGCGTTTATTGACCGCGGCGGTGCCGTATTTAAAATTGGGCATCGATGCGTCCTTTATCATCATCGGTTCCAAGAACGTGCCGGCGCCGGGTCCGGGTGCAGCTGCCTATTCCGCAGCCAAGGCCGGCCTCACCCAATTGGCCCGTGTTGCCGCACTGGAACTTGGACCTTCGGGCATACGCGTGAACGTGCTCCATCCTAACCAGGTGTTCGATACAGGGATATGGACGAAGGAAGTGTTACAGAAGAGGGCGAAGCATTACGGCTTGAGCGTGGAAGATTATAAGACCAACAATATCCTCAAAACTGAGATCACATCGAAAGACGTTGCTGATCTTGTCTGCAGTATTGCGGGACCGGTGTTCACAAAAACCACCGGTGCGCAAATCCCTATCGACGGCGGTAACGACCGCGTCATCTAGCTTTATCTGGTACGTCTGATCCTGCTGCGGGAAAATGATTTCGAAGAACGGAACGCAACACCCTGGGCCTTGGCAAACTGCTCCAAGGAAACGGTCGGGTGGGAGCTTGCCACCGGCAGTTTCAGGTTCATGACACGTTCGATCGTGGCGACTTCACTGCGCTGGTCAGGTGTGGCGAAGGAGATGGCATGCCCGGTGTGTCCTGCGCGGCCGGTGCGGCCGATGCGGTGGACATAATTTTCCGGATCATCCGGCAGGTCATAGTTGATGACCAATTCGATCCCCTTGACGTCGATACCGCGGGAAGCGATGTCGGTGGCGACAAGCACGCGGTACCTGCCTGTTTTAAAACCTTCCAAAGCTTCTTTGCGTTGGCCTAAAGAGCGGTCTGAGTGGATCTCCGCGGCCGAATGTTTCATGGTGCGGATGCTCTTGACCATGCGCGCGGCGCTGAACTTGGTGCGGGCGAAGACCAAGATCGGGCCGTGGTACTGGTTCAAGATGCTTCCCAAAAGGTCGGTCTTTGCTTCCTTGCGCACAATGAACAATTCCTGGGTGATCTTGTCCGCAGTCGTACCGGCGCGGGCGATCTCGATCTGCACGGGCAGCTTCATGTAGGTCTTGGCAATGGAGAGGATCTCTGAAGGCATGGTCGCCGAGAAAAGCATGGTCTGGCGGTCGGACGGGACCTGGCGCAGGACATCCTTGATCTGGGGAGCAAAACCCATGTCGAGCATGCGGTCGGCTTCATCCAGGACAACGATATGTGCATCATTGAGCTTCAATGTCTTTTGCTGCAAATGGTCGATCAGGCGGCCGGGTGTTGCGATGATGATGCGCGGCAGGGCGCGCAGGGCCTGGATCTGTTTGCCCATGGGGTCTCCGCCGATCAATACAGCGGTTTTGATCCCAAGGCTGGTGGCGATCTTCTTCAAGCTTTCATCCACCTGGATGGCCAATTCACGTGTGGGGACCATGATCAGTCCGCGGCCCTTGATCGAGGCCAAACGCTGCATCATGGGGATGCCGAAGGCCAGGGTTTTACCTGTGCCGGTCTGGGCAATGCCCATCATGTCCTTGCCTTCGATACCTAGGGGAATAGCTTGATACTGGATCTGAGTTGGAACGGTGAATTTTAAACGGTCCAAAGCGCTTAAAATACTGGGAGCGATCCCCAGTGTGTAAAAGGAATTTTCAGATGCTGTCATTGGTGTTCTTTCTTGATTGGTGTCCATGTTCATTAAAAATAGTTGACATAGCCTACCACCGATTGCCTAAATATGCAATAACATTGATGTGAGGTGGCTGTGTCATTGCGAGGAGGCAAGTTGTTTTTTGGGGTAGCCGATGAAGCGATCCCGCTGGTAGAGCTGTCTAATGGCCAGATTGTTTCACCCGCGGCTGGCAATGACCTGATATATATCTGTAACTATATGATAAATATAGCGATATGTCAACAGGTTGCACAATGGCTTGACATAGTATATGCTTTTATTAGGAACAAATGGAACAACCGGAACAATAGGATAGGGTATGGAATCGAAACCTTTGACCACAGGACAGATCGCCGAATACTGCCACGTGACCCACCGGGCGGTCCTTAAGTGGGTTGCGTCCGGTAAACTCAAGGCCTACCGTACTCCTGGCAATCACAGCCGGGTCAGTTCAGAGGATTTCATCTTATTCTTGGAAAAGTACCAAATGCCGGTGCCACAGGAACTGCAAGGTATTAAGGAAAGTGCCCGGAAGAAGGTATTGATCATAGATGATGACCGCGGTACCGTACATTCATTGAAGCGCACCCTGGTCATGGAAAATAAATATGAGATCGAAACTGCCTTTGATGGTTTCCTTGGCGGTAAGAAATTTGCGGAATTCAAGCCTGACCTGGTCATTCTGGATATCTATATGCCCGGGATGGATGGTTTCCAAGTCTGCGCGGAGATCCGGAAGGATCCCCTGAACGGCCACGCCAAGATATTGGTGATCTCTGGCGTCAATGATGCGCAGGAGATCAAGAGGATCATGGGACTTGGGGCCAATGACCATTTGATCAAGCCCTTCAATAATAAGGCCCTGTTGAGCAAGATGGTTGAGCTTTTGGAGGGGAAGCCATGACCGACCTCAGGGAAAATCCCCACATACCCTTATTCATCCGTTCCCTGACCGCGGTCCTGGTCATGGCTGCGGTGGTGCTGGTCATCTTGGTTGTATACAATGTCCATATTGATGGGGTATTAAAGGAACTTAAGGAGCGGTATTCACGCATGGAGCGCCTGCGGGGGCAGATCATCTATTATGACGAAGCCTTGACCATGTCCGCACGCATGGCCGTTGCGACCGGTGAGCTCCAGTGGGAAGGGCGGTATCGTTCTTTTGAGCCGCGCATGGATATCGCGACAAAGCAGATCATGGATCTGTCGCCTGAAGTTTATCGTCAGGAAGCCAGCCGCCGCCATCCGGTGCATGAAGATCTTTTTAAGGCGGAGCACACGGCTTTTGAGCTGGTGCGTGAAGGCCGTGCAGAGGATGCGGCGAAGATATTGTTCAGCAAGGCCTACGAGGAGCAAAAGGCTACCTATGTCCGGATCATCGAGCGTCTGGGATTGTTCACCAATATGCAGGTGCAGGAGGCGCTGGAGGCCCAAAAGAGCAAGGAATACCTGACCGCGGTTTCTTTTATCACGGTACTTTCATTGCTGCTCCTGGCTTGGCTGCTATTGACCCGCATTAGCCGCCTGGGACAGGATTCTTTGCTTGAAAACAATCGTATGCTGGAGGGCAAGGTGCAGGAACGCACCGATTCCTTGCAAAAGACCCTGGAGCATTTGCAATTGACGCATGATAATCTGAAGACGGCGCAGAGCCAATTGCTGCAATCCGAAAAATTCTCCGCCATCGGCCAGCTTGCCGCGGGAATCGCGCACGAGATCAACAATCCGATGGGTTTTATCAACAGCAATTTGCAAACACTCACCCAGTACGTCGGGCATTATACGAAGTTGTTCCAGATGCGTGAGCAATTTGACAAAACCCTGCGCGCCAGGGACATCGACAAGGCCATCGAAGAGCTGGGCACCATTGAGATGCATAAGAAGGAGATGAATTTCAAATTCATCAACGAAGATGTTCCCCATTTGCTCCATGAATCGCAGGAGGGCATCGATAAGATCAGGAAGATCGTCATGGACCTGCGCGCGTTTGCCAGTCCGGACAATGAGACCGTGGATGCGGTCAAGGTCGAGGCCATCATGGAAAGCATGTTGACCCTGGTCCACAACGAGATCAAATACAAGGCCGATCTTAAGAAGGAATACGGTCCTGTTCCGCTCATCCGGTGCAATCCGCAGAAGATCGCCCAGGTTTTCGTGATCCTCCTGATGAATGCCGCGCAGGCGATCAAGGGCAGGGGCATCATCGGCATCAAGACATACACCCGCCGGGGATTTGTCTGTATTGACGTGAGCGATACCGGCTGCGGCATTAAGGCCCAGAACATGACCAAGATCTTCGATCCGTTCTTCACCACCAAGCCGGTGGGGCAGGGGACGGGATTGGGTTTAAGCATTGCATATGACATTGTGAAGAAGCATGGCGGCACCCTTGGTTTTTACTCCACTGAGGGAGAGGGTACGACATTCACGGTGAAGCTTCCGGAAGGAGCTGAGGTATGAAAGAGGTTAATGTCCTGTTCGTTGATGATGAAATGAACGTGCTCAATGCCATCCAGCGTTTGTTCTTGAACGAGGCGTATGGTGTTGTGGTCACTGCTGATCCCGCCGAGGCATTGGCCATCGTGGAACGGGAAAAGATAAAGGTGGTCCTAAGCGACCAGCGCATGCCTGTGGTCACCGGTGTTGATCTTCTGCAGCAGATCAAGAACAGCCACCCGGACATCGTGCGCATCCTGTTCACCGGCTATGCGGATCTCAACGCCGCGGAAAAGGCCATCAACGTCAGTGAGGTCTTTCGTTTCATCAACAAGCCCTGGGATGCCGAGGAGCTGAAGGCCATTGTCCGTAATGCCATGAAGCATTTCGATCTGACGGTCGATAACCGCAGGCTTTTTGAGGAGACCATCAAGCAGAACAAGAAGCTGCAGATCATGTATGACATCCAGAAGGAATTCAGTTCGACCATGTCTCATGAATTGCGCACCCCGTTATCTTCGATCAAGGCGGGCATCGACATCGTGCTGAGCGGTACTGCTGGGGAGATCAATGCGGACCAGAAGGAATTTTTAGGCAAGGTCAAGGAGAATGTTGACCGCCTGAACCGTTTGATCAATGATATCCTGGACCTGGCGCACCTGGAATCCGGCAAGACCCACCTGCATATCAAGCTTGGTGACCTGAATCTTACGCTCGCCTCCGTGGTCAAGGATCAGGTCATCGTCGCCCGGAACAAGGGCTTGTATTTGAACATGTCCTTGGATCCAGCGCTTGCGGACGTGTCGTTCGATTCCGACAAGATCATCCAGGTCATGAATAATCTGATCATGAACGCTTTGAAATTCACGGATACCGGCGGTGTGACGGTTGCATCGATATACAGGCCGGTGGAAAAGCAGGTCGAAGTGAGGGTGACGGACACTGGTCCCGGCATCGGCCCGGAAGATGTTGAGAAATTGTTCCATAAGTTCAAACAATTGGGCGACCCGGCCCTGCGTAAGACCGGCGGTACGGGTTTAGGGTTGGCCATCTGTCTGGAGATCGTGCGGCAGCATAACGGCACGATCAGTGTGGCATCAGAGAAGGGAAAAGGCAGCACATTCTATTTCATTCTTCCGGTCTAGGAAGAAAGAGGAGGGTACGTGTATGGATACGCCTAAGAAGATACTGATCATCGATGACGAACATGACCTGTCGCAAATGGTCAAATTCCAGTTCAAGGCCAGGGGTTTTGAGACGGCGACCGCTGCCGATGGCCTGGAAGGTCTGGAGATCGTGCATAAATTCAAGCCGGACCTGATCATCCTGGACATCAACATGCCGCGCATGGGAGGCATTGAGTTCTATAACAAGATCTGCGGGCCGGACAGCAAGCCGCTGTATCCGGTGCTGGTATTGACTGCCCGTGCCAATATCGAATCGCTCTTCAAGGAATTCGACATTGA
>JAYVSG010000009.1:0-2004 GCA_043775535.1 Candidatus Omnitrophota bacterium | reverse complement strand
CCCCCAAGCTTTATGTTCTTAAGCTTTTCGAAGAGTGTTTCGGCTGTAAAGTGGGTCTTTAACATATTAAGCGAATAATATAGTACTTTTGGGCGGGTATTTCAAGAACTTATACGGGCAGGCCCTTTAAAACATGGGGTGTGGCGTCCGTGATCCGGACTTGGACCATATCCCCCAGTTTATAGGCTCCCATAGGCAGGGCAACGAGCTTATTGCCGTCTGAACGGCCGGCACATTCACCTGGATAGCTGGTGCTGGCCAGGTTATCGATCATGACGGTCTGGACGGTGCCGATATCGGCCTTATTACGGGCCAAGGTGATCTCTTTTTGAAGGTCATTCAGGCGCATGATGCGCTCGGTCTTCTTCGCTTCCGGAACATCATCCGGGAATTTCTTGGATGCCACCGTGCCTTTGCGTTCGGAATATTTGAACATAAAGGCGGAATCGAACTGTACCTTTGCGATCACATCCATGGTGTCTTCGAACTCGGCATCGGTCTCTGTGGGAAAGCCGACAATGATGTCGGTCGTCAGAACCAAGTTCGGGATGCGCTGGCGCATTTTATCGACCAATCCCAAGAACTCTTCCTTCGTGTAGGTGCGGTTCATCATGTCGAGCACGCGATCATTCCCTGCCTGAAGCGGAATATGGATCTGCTTGCAGATCTTTGGATTGTCCGCCATCAGGTCGAGAAAACGGTCCGGATAATCTTTCGGGTGCGGGGATGTGAAACGGACACGTTCCACACCCTCTACCCCAGCAACCGCCTCCATGAGCGCGGCAAAATCCTGGCCTTCGTGATCATAGGAATTTACGTTCTGCCCGAGAAGCGTGACCTGCTTGAATCCTTCGGAGGCCAATACCTTGACCTCTTCGACCACATTTTCGATGGAACGGCTGCGCTCACGGCCGCGGGTATAGGGCACAACACAGAAGGTGCAAAAATTATTGCACCCGCGCATGACGGCGATCCAGGCATTGATGCCCTCTTTGCGGCTGGGCGTGATATCGGAATAGGTCTCAAATTCGGACAGGGTCACATCGTAGGGCTTGTCGCCTTCTCCGGTTGCTTCTTTAATGAGCGACGGCAGACGCTTATAGCTGTCCGGACCGGCGATAAAATCGATCTTCAGGCTGCGGTCCTCAAAGATGTCCTGACGTAAATTGGTAGCCATGCACCCCAGGATGCCGATCATGACCGGGTTGGCTTTGCCGCGGGCATGACGGATGTTATGGACGCGGCCATACACCTTGCGGTGCGCATTCTCGCGGATGGCACAGGTATTGAGCATGACAATGTCCGCATCGAACTCGCTTTTGACGAATTCGTAGTTCTCTTTAACAAGAATTGCCTTCACGAGCTCAGAATCATACTCGTTCATCTGGCAGCCGTAGGTTTCGAGAAAGATTTTCTTATTTGTAATTACATTATTCATAATTGGTTACGTCAAATTTTTTAGTCGTACTGCCGTTTTTAAGAAAGCCTAAAAATCGTACTCGTTCATCGGCTTAACATGTCTTCTATTGAAATTCGCCATTAATTATCTTCTTTCTAATATTTGATAGATTTCTTATCTCTTCATTAAATCGCTTAGAATAAGCTACTAATAATTCATGCTGCTCTTTTGGTGGTATGGTCAAATCATTTTGAGGATACCAATATGGGAATCCCTGGCCATAAATAAATGGCTTAACCGGAGAATTCTTACCATGTTGCGACCACTGAATAATTATCATATTTAGACCATTAATAACACCCATTATATCTTCAGAAATAGGCACATTATCAATCGCTTTTAATTCAAAATAAGCATTTTGCAATCTAGATGTAATATCACCGGTTAAACTTGCAACCTTATCTTTTAAAGTTCTATTATCCATATAATAATCTTCGAAATTTAGGTCTGGAGCATAATAATATTCGGAACTTTCAGGTCTTATACCCACATCTCCTGCCAGATTTCTAAGAATAATCCCTGATTCAAATTGATATTTATTAAGC
>JAYVSG010000008.1:0-2209 GCA_043775535.1 Candidatus Omnitrophota bacterium | reverse complement strand
CCTTGCACTTCATAGGCCTGTCCCAATTCATAATGGATCTGGCCGACGTCTGGATTTTCAGGGAAACGGTCCAAGAGCTGGACATAATATTCCACTGCCGCCGGATAGTCGGAGTTCTTGATGGCGTATTGCGCCAGCCATAACAAGGCCTCCTGTTCAACATCCGTCTTAGGATATTTATAGGCAATGAGCTTGAAGCGTTTGACCGCCTCCTTGGCCTGCCCCAATTCGAACTGGCATTTGGCAATACCAATATCAGAATTTTTGGCCACGGTCTCGTCCTCCGGGTACAATCTCAATATCTTCTGGAAGACCTTAAGGGCTTCATCGCATTCCTTCAAGTTCAGGTAGGAAAGGGCAAGGATATAATTGGCTTCCGGCGCGAACTCACTGGGATGGGTCAGGGATTTAAGGAACCCGTCCATGCGTCCGGCCGACGCGCTCCAATCCCCTTTCTTGAATTGGGCAACGCCCAAGTAATAACTGATGTCTTCCAAATATTTACTGTTAGGGAAAACAGATTGCAATTTCTGGAACGCCGTGACCGCCGCATCGATCCTGTCCGCCTTCAACAGGGCAATGCCAAGCCGGTACTGCACATAGTCGGATAATGGATTGTCTGTAAAGGCCTTGCTTACATCTTCATACAGGCCAACTGCCTCATTGTACTTGCCCGCATCCTGGTAAACATCCGCCATTTGCACCAGGGCATTGGCCTTCACTTCACGGTCCCCTGAACGGTCGGCCACGGATTGAAAATACTGGGCCGCGTTGTCCACCTCCCCCAGCTTGGCGTACGACCACCCCAAGCCAAGCTCCGCCTTGTCTGCCAATTCCTTGTCCGTATCCGGCTGGCGATGGTCGAGCACGAATTTAAAATCCGCGGCCGCTTCCGAAAACTTCTTCAAAAAATAATACGCATTGGCGCGGCCTAAATATGCTTCCAACCTATGCGACCCATCAGGAAATTGCTTGATCAGGTCGGTATATGCACCCGTAGCTCCGTCCCAATCACCTTTTTCATAAAGGAGATTGCCCGACGCTAGGAACAAGTCTTCCGCCGGAAGGTTCTTGGAACGGGAGTAGTCCTGCGCCTCCTTGATCCATTTTTGCGCCTGATCATGAGCACCTTTCTTGACCGCGCACCAAATCTTCCCTATATACCCCGTTTGGACCACAGCAGGGTCCTCCGCAACCTTGATAACCTTGTCATAAAAAACCGTGGCCTGGGCAAAATCTTCCGTGTAATAATATGCATCTGCGATATTCAGGTTGACCTCTGCGGCGTGCGCGGACTGGGGAAAGAGCACCAGATAATCATTGAACCCCTTGATCGCGGACGCGTAGTCCCCCTCATTATAAAGGCATTCCGCAGCCTTCAAGGACGCATCTTCGGCGAGCTGGTTCTTTGGGAATTGTGCCACCATCTTCAAAAAGACATCGCGGGCTTGGGGAAATTGTTTCTGGTCAAAATAGGACCACCCCAGCGAATATAACGCCTGGGGAATATAGGGAGAGTCAGGAAATTCGTTTAACAATTTCTGGTAATTCTGCTGAGCGGCCACATGGTCGGACAATTTCAAATAGGTCTCCCCCATCCAAAACAACAGCATGTCCTTGCTACTTCCCGCATCGGAAACCCCTTTGAACAGTTCCAAGGCTTTCTCAAGATCGTTCTTAAGATAGTAGCATTGCCCCAGGATCAGGCGGGCTTGGGTGGCCTTGGGGCTTTGGGGGTACTTCGGCAAAAAATCTTCCAGGTAACGCACCGCCACTTCATGGAAACCGTCGTCAAAAGCGCGCTGGGCGGTTGAAAACAACTCTTCTTCCTCGGTCTGCGCATGCACACCAACACTTGTTCCAAATAAGAACAACAGGGCCAATAATATTCTCATCGGTTCAGGAACTCCTTTAAATATTTAGCGGTATGTGAGGTCGGATGCAGAGAAACCTCTTCCGGCGTACCCTGAGCAACCAATTGCCCGCCGCGGTCGCCCCCATCCGGACCGAGGTCAATGATATGGTCCGCACTCTTGATCACATCCAAATTATGCTCGATGACAAGGACGGTATTGCCACGGTCGACCAGGCGTTGCAGCACGGTCAATAATTTGTCCACATCCGCGAAATGCAGCCCGGTGGTCGGTTCATCCAGGATATAAAAAGTCTGGCCCGTGGAGGCCTTGCACAATTCACTCGCCAATTTGAC
>JAYVSG010000007.1:0-5405 GCA_043775535.1 Candidatus Omnitrophota bacterium | reverse complement strand
CAGGACCCGGACATCATCCTGATCGGTGAGGTCCGCGATCCCGAGACGCTTGATATCGCGGTCAAGGCCGCCTTGACCGGGCATCTGGTCGTCACGTCCCTGCACACCACCACGGCCGCAGGTTCCATCACCCGCATGGTGAACATGGGTGTTGAACCATTTCTGATCTGTTCCTCGGTGGTGGCCATTGTGGCTCAGCGCCTTATCCGCCGCGTCTGTCCCAAATGCCGGGAATCCTATCCGTTGCCGCCGGACGGGATCAAACAATTCAGGGTCGATGAATTGTCGCCCGGGCACAACATGATATTCTACAGGCCCAAGGGCTGCGCCAAATGTTTCAATACGGGTTACCAGGGGCGGGTCGGGATCACGGAGATCCTGATCATGACACCCAAGATCAAGGAGCTGGTCCTGGCCCGTGGTTCGGAACTTGAGATCAAGAATGCATCCAGGGCCAACGGGATGAAGACCATGCGCGAGGACGCGGTGATAAAGGCCTGTGCCGGCCTGACCACCCTTGAAGAGGTTGTGCGTTTGACGGCGGGGGATTCTTAGTGGAAACAACACGCGATAAAATATTGAAGGCTGTGCGCGCGCTTCCTAAGGCTAACCTAGGGCAGATCGATGCCATTACGGCCCAGCAGAGCAAAAGCGGGGGGCTGCTCAAGGCTCTGGTCGCCCAGGGTATCGTATCGGAGCAGGAATTGCTCGTGCTTCTGGTGCGTGAGCTGCAGATCCCGTCGATCGACGTTAGTAAATATCGTTTTGATGAACGCTTGAAATCCGTGATCAACGAGCGGGTGGCGCGTTTGTATAACATCATCCCCATTTCCAGTTTTGCCGATACCCTGACCGTGGCCGTGGCCGACCCGCTCAATGTTTTTGTCATTGACGACCTGCGTAACATTACGGGAAAGAACGTCGATGTGGTGGTTGCGGCTGAATCGCAGATCCGGCAGGCAGTGGACACATTTTATGCTTCGGTCAGCGAGACCATAGCCCAGGTCAGCGAGGGCATGGAATCGAGCAACATGGAGATCATTACGGGGGCGGATGACGCCCCTGATGCGGACCAGGATGGCGCAGAGCAGGCGCCCATCATCCGCATGGTCAATCTTGTCATCAAGGAGGCGATCCGCCAGCGCGCCTCTGACATCCACATGGAGCCAACTTCCGACGGTGTGCGGGTGCGCTACAGGATCGACGGCATTCTGCAGGACATCCTCAACATCCCCAAGGAAAGTCAGAGCGCGGTGATCGTCCGCATCAAGATCATGGCACGCCTGGACATCACGGCGTCACAGGTGCCGCAGGACGGCCGTTTCAAATTGCGCATTTCCAGCCAGGAGATCGATTTCCGTATTTCCCTCCTGCCCACGACCTTTGGCCAGAAGGTGGTCATGCGTGTCCTGGACAAGGCCAATCTTTCGGTAGGCCTTAACCGGCTGGGTTTTTCCAAGGCGTCGATGGATGTCCTGGAAGAGGGGATGCATAAACCTTTCGGCATGATCCTGATCACGGGTCCGACGGGCAGCGGCAAGTCCACGACCTTGTACTCCATGATCAACCAGCTCAATACCCCGGACCGCAACATCATCACCATCGAGGACCCTGTCGAATACCTGGTGGACGGCCTGACACAGATCGAGGCCAAATCCGATATCGGTCTTAATTTTGCGGCCGGTCTCAGGGCCATTTTGCGCCAATCCCCGGATATCGTGATGGTGGGAGAGATCCGTGATGCCGAGACGGCGGACATTGCCATCAAGGCGTCCCTGACCGGTCAATTGGTGTTCTCGACGCTGCACACTAACGACGCGGCCGGTGCGGTGACCCGCCTGGTCGACATGGGCCTGGAGCCTTTCCTGGTGGCCTCCAGCCTTGTCCTGGTCTGTGCCCAGCGTTTGTGCCGGCGCATCTGCCCCCATTGCAAGCGCCGCGTGGAGGTTCCGGCCGAGGTGCTCAAGAAGATCGCCCATAAGCTTAAGCCCGACACGGTGTTCCATGAAGGCAAGGGCTGTGACCATTGCCGGCATACGGGTTACCTTGGACGGGTCGGGGTCACGGAAGTGCTGCAGATCGACGACCAGGTGCGTGACCTCCTGATGCGCGGCAAGTCTTCGCAGGAGATCGCGCGGCATGCCCAGGAACACCAGGGCATGAGATCGCTTTTCGATGATGTCATTGATAAAATGTGCAGGGGCGAGACCACATTGGCGGAAGTCTACCGCGTCGCCTCGGAAGAATAAAACAGGGAGCCATCCATGCCATATGAACGCCCTTTGATCGGGGAGATCCTTTTGAGCCGCAAGCGCATCACCCGGGAACAGCTGGACCATGCCCTGCAGGCCCAGAAGAAAGAAAATGATTTTATTGGTGAAATCCTCGTCAAGTTGGGTTATCTTGAAGAGCGTGACATGGTCGTGGCCCTTGTGGTGCAATGCGGACTGCCGTACATCGCGGTCAATAAATATGTCATAGACCCGGTCGTCGTCGGGCTTATCCCCAAGGAAACCGCCCTGGAAGATCGCCTGATCGCGTTGGACCGGATCGGGGACATCTTGAGCGTGGTGATGACCAACCCTTTGAGCGATGAACGCAAGGCCAAGCTTGAGGCAATGACCAAATGCCGCATTGCCACCTTCATTTCAACGAAGTCCGAGATCGAAGAAGCCATCGCCCGCAACTACAATTAAGGGGAATTGAATGTCTACATTCAAATATACGGCGCGTGACCAGGACGGGCGTACGATCACGGGAAAGATATCCGCCGATAATGAAGCATTGATCGTCGCTGAGCTGCGTAAGCGCGACCTTGTCATCGTTGCCATCCAGGAAGAAAAATCCTCCGGCCTGAAAGCCGCCGGTCCTCAGAAGAAGGCCAAGAAGAGGGTCAAGTCCGAGGACATCGTCATTTTCACCCGCCAGTTTGCCACCATGGTGGATGCCGGCATCCCCATCCTGCAGGCCCTCGAGGCCCTGGGGGAGCAGACAGGCAACCCGACCTTCCAGGAAACCATTAATGTCATCCGTGCCGACATCCAGCTGGGTAGCAGTCTTTCCGCCGCCTTTGCCAAACACAATAAGATATTCGATTCGTTGTATGTGAACATGATCCGCGTCGGGGAAAGCGGGGGTGTCTTGACCTCGGTGCTCGAGCGTGTCGCCATGTACTTGGAGAAATCTGAGAAACTTAAGGCCAAGGTGCAGTCTGCCATGATCTATCCAGCTGTGGTCGTCAGCATGGCCATGGCCATCACCATTGTCCTGATCATCAAGGTTGTCCCGACCTTCGCGCAGATCTATTCATCCCTGAACCAGGAATTGCCGGTGATGACCCAGATGCTGATCAATTTCAGCAACCTGATGCAGCACCAGTTCCTCTTCATGGTCGGCGGCACCGTTGCCCTGGTCATTGGTTTTGTCCAGTACCGCAATACGCCCCAGGGCAGTCTGGTCATCGACACCTATTTATTGAAGCTTCCCATATTTGGTGACCTGATCTGCAAGGTCGCGGTCAGCCGTTTTTGCCGCACCTTCGCCACGCTGAGCCAGAGCGGTGTCCCCATCCTGGAATCCCTTGAGATCGTCGGTAAGACCTGCGGGAACCGCGTCATAGAGCTCCTGGTCGAGGAGGTCAAGGAAAGCGTCCGTCAGGGCGAGAGCGTGGCAGTGCCCCTGGCCAAGTCCAAGGCCTTCCCGCCCATGGTTACCCGCATGATCGCGATCGGCGAAAAATCCGGGCAGATGGAAAAGATGCTGGCCAAGGTCGCTGAATTCTACGATGAACAGGTGGACACGGCGGTCGAGGGTCTGACCAAATTGATCGAACCTTTGATCATCGGTTTCCTAGGGATCGTGGTCGGTTTTATCGTCGTGGCATTGTTCATGCCGATCTTGAACATAACCTCTGCTTTAAAATAATGGCGCGATCTATGCAGATGATCCTGAAAATGTTCTTGGTCCTTGGTTTTCTGGCGGTGGTTTCCCATGCCCATGCCGAAGAAGCGCCTGTGAAAGAGGCGGCGGACAGGTTTGGGGAGGAGCTTGAGGGGCTTAAGGCCAGTGCCGCCAAACTCTCTCTGCGCAATGCCGCGATGAGCGCTGCGAACAGTGAGTTGAGGACGCGCATGAGCGCACAGCAGATACGCCTGGGCAAGCTGGTCGAGGAGAGCAATGACTTGACCAAGGCTGCCTTGAAATTGCAGGACTCCAACCCTACGCGCACCAAGAAGATCACCCAGCTGGAAAAGGACAATTTTGATATCGACAGCCGGACCGACCATTTGACGGAGCAGGGCAAGACGGACAAAGATGCCATGGAGCGGGAAAAAGCCCAAGAGGGGCCCCTGGATGCAAAACTTGCCCAATTGGGCTTGATGGTACAGAAGCCTGAGCCCCAGATCCCATCTCCGGCAGATGCCCATCAAAAAGAAAAGTTGCGATTGCTGAAGATGATCTACGAAAGCAAGCAGAGACAGGCCGATCTCTATGTCCGTTTGAGTGATTCCCAAAAGAACGTGCCAGTCAGCAGCGGTTCTTCCTTTCCGGGCAAAAAGCACACGTTGGCGGCCAAGATCCGGGAGGCCGAAGATAGTATTGAGGAAATGAACAAGCGCATGGCGTTGGCGGTTTCGGTCTCCCAAAATGACCCTAATGAGGGCCAGATCCGCAAAATGGAAGAGTATGTCCGGGAGCTGCAAAAGAACCATGATGAACTGGAAGACCTGATCGCCCAAATGCAGCAAAAATCCCAAAAGATCGCCATGACACCGGAACAGCGCTCCCAGGCCAACAAATTAAGGACAAGTTTAGGTGATTTGAGCGGGGAGGGCCGTAAATTGAAGGCCGATCTGAACGATCTGAGGCAGGATATGGTGGCTTTGGACAAGAAAAAGACCCGTTTAGAGCTTATGATGCGTAATTAAAAACAGGGCTGGCAGGTTTGACAAGGCCATTTTTGTATGTTATGGTATAGCAGTATGAAAGTAGGCTGTTAACCCGGGCTGTGCTGTAAGTATTGATGGGTGTGCTGGTTAGGAAAACGTTATTATACATACATTCTCCTTCGCCTGCCTATCACGACTCTCGCCAGCCCTACCTAAGGAGAGTCTATGAGACTTCATAGAAAAGCACAGGGTTTTACGCTTGTTGAGATCATGATCGTGGTTGCGATCATCGCGCTTTTGGCCGCGATCGCCATCCCGAACTTGCTGCGCGCGAAGATCTCCGCTAACGACGCTTTGGCCAAGGCTACGGTCCGTTCGATCTCGACGGCATCTGAATCCTATGCCACCGCCAACAACGGCAGCTACCCGGCCACTATCACCTCGTTGACGGGCGCCACGCCGGCGTACCTGAATGCCGCGTACTGCGATAATGCGCCGCACGCTGGGTTCACGTAT
>JAYVSG010000006.1:0-16030 GCA_043775535.1 Candidatus Omnitrophota bacterium | reverse complement strand
AAGATCTTCAGGAGACGTCCCTGCTTACGGTGATGTTCAAGGCATGGCAACAGCACAGGGCAGAAAAGGTCAAGGTGCCGCAAGGCCCCGTGCAGATAGCATTACCTAATAATCGGGATTTGGACTGGCTGAACAGGGTTGCCGTCACAGACTATGCAAAGCGAGGGATGGATGGGGACTCAGATCAAGTGAAGCAGACAGCAGCCGGCATTGTGAATGGGTATACTGTCCCAACACCTGTGATGGATGAGCAGGTGATCAAATTTTCTGATCAGGTCTCTTTAAAGGGCAATGATCGGATGGCAAGCATAGAGGCTGCTACTTTTGATAAGTTCGAATTTGTAGAAATGCGGACAATATCCCGCTACTCAGCCGGAGCTTTGCGTCAACGTCTGATCGCCTATTTATTGCCGGATGAGATGCGGGTCGGTGTGAACGCCATTGCTGGATTGGTCCGGAATGATGGGGCTATGGTTGTTTCTGCGGCTATGGAGATGCCCCCGGATGAAATGCTTTCGGATGTTGATTTTACTGAACAACTCAAGAAGCTTGCAGATCAAAGGACAGATGTTCGTAAACCGGCGGCCATGAAATTAGGGGGGCAGGTCAGTACGCAGGCATTGACCAAGATGATCGATAATCTTATTTCTCCGATCGGCATAACGGCAGACAATTTTAGTCCGACCCTCTCTGATGGTAAGGCATTTGCACCGGAGACAGCCAGGCGTAATGCTAGGATCGCATCTTTAAGTGTTCTTGGCTTGCTCGGTGTGGAATATACCTCGGACCTTAAAAAGATCGTTGATGACAGGCTAGCGGAAGAGGCTGCTGTATGGAAGGATCCCGGTGCTGACCAGGAGAATGCTTGGTTCACTGCAGATAAATTGGGGTATGAAGGATCTTTGAGTTTCTTGCAGAACCTGCGCCTTTTTGTGCGCGCTGCCCGTGAAGACAAGGTCCCCAAGTGGGTGTTGGGGTCCATTCAAACCCTCCATGCGGACAGAGAGGACCAGATCGGGAGGATCATTTACAACGATCAGGCTATGACCGTTAAGAATCCGGTTATCCTCTCGACTGATGGAAGTGATGTGAACTTTCCCGGTTATCGAGGAGTCAGTCTTGCTTACGATACGGGTTGGGATGCGGCAACACGGGATTATCTGGTCAAGGCACTGGTGAAGATACAGGAGAGAATACCGGACCAGGTTGAAGGGGAGCTGTCGGCAGGAAAGGCCTGGGATGTTGATTTTATAAAGATTGCAGGGGCATTTTTTCAACTAGAGAGCGCCTTTCCAATTGCAGAGGGATTAGATGATGCTGATGAGCGTGGAGGTCGTCGCTTCAGCAAGGGAGAGGTTGCTCGTCAGGTGAAGGAGATTATGAGAGTCTTGCCGGTTGAGTATGGATATTTGCTCGTTGCTTCCATGATCCTGGAGAAGGCTCCTGCGTTCAGTAATTTAAGACCCGAGATGATGCTCGTGCCTGGGGATGGATCTGACAAGATCCCTCCCACTGCGTTGATCATTAAGCAGGGAACGGTCGAGCGGGATTTTGTTGACCGCGTGAAGGTCGAAAAATTGACAGATAATAATGGTCGGGTCGAAAAGATCAAAAGTCTTCCGATTCCTGTCGGTACCGTTGCCTCATTTTCCGTCTTGATCGATATGCCTGTCCAGAGTCCATTCGAGCTTTTATTCCCAGGTCAGGAAGGTTCGATCGAATTTGATCTGCAGAAGGTATCTGCGGATAGCCCGATGCGCAAATCATTCAAATGGCTGGTTTCGGTCTTGAATACCTTGTTGGTCCCTAAAGGAGCGACGGTTAATACAGTCCTGGCTCAGAGCATATATACAAAGATGAACGAGTTAAAGCAGGCCGATAAATTTGGCTGGATGATGAAATTGCTGAGCGTGCAGCAGGAGGGAACGACTAAGAGGATTTTCTTAAGTCAGATGTCTTCTTGGGATGAGAAGGTTAAGACGGTCAAAGCCAAGCTTGGGTTGGATCCGGCAATGATCGGAACAGAGCCTTCCTTAGGCCGCATGAACCAGAGGATCATGGTCCAAAGTTGGGAAAAGCCCATGAAGAAATTTTCCAGCACAGGACAAAGCAGATTCGATCCGGATTTCTTGGCGATGGTAAAAAGGGTCAGTGAGCAAGGGATCGAAAGCATTTCTTATGCTGAACGATTGCAATGGGCCAGGGCATATTTTGAGAAGAACGGAATTAGGATCACGGATACAAAGGATGGCTTTATCATTGAACCGGACTCGGATCCATCCAGCGGGTATGCCTACCTTGCGCATCAGTTATTGGGCTTAAGCCCAAATTCTGGGCACGAGTATCAATTGTTTTATGATGACACAATGGTCAGGAACGAGACTATCGCCATTGCAGATACGGCTAATCGGCGAAATATCTATATTGGTTTTGGCGCCTTACTTGAATCTTTGGGAGACACTCGTAACATTCTTGGGACCAATGTCAGCGTTATTCATGAAATGATCCACGCCTGGTTTGAAGAGATCATAAAGAGAGGTGGGAATTCTTTCCTGTCCACGTCCTCGGTGCGTCTGGAAGAGGAAGGTGATGGGGAGAGGGCTTACGACGGGTATTTCTCCGGACAAGAGATCATGACCCAATTGTTCAATGTGCGGCAGGAATTATCTTTTTTGTATGCCGGCATGAAGGGTATGAACAATGCAGATATAAGGCAGCTTGTGCGCATGACTGTAAGCCAGGTCATGACATCGCCTTTTAAGGCGGGCATGGATCTGATGAGAGCCAGAAGGATGTCCTATGTGCAGCAGCAGATGAGCGCACAATTAATCGATATTTTTAAGGTGCACGCAAACACAGAAGATCTGTTCAGTCGGATGGGTTCATTGATCAATAGTCCGGAAGGATTCATATTCTCTGATGCTCGATCGTACGAGGCATTGGATAAAGCAAAGAATTATCAAGTGCTTGTTGCAGTCTCGACCAAGTATCTGGATGGGGTATTCAAAGATTATGTGTATATTGGGAGTTCCTTACCCTCCAAGGGAGATGCGGGAGAGGGTGAGTTTGCTTTTGAGGTCGATGATCCGGAGCTTGTGCGGGAGATCAAGGCTGCCCAAGAACAGGATGGCGGCAAAGATGTTGCAAAAGGAATCTGGGATAAGGTGCGCAGTAATGTTGCCGTGCAGAAGATGCTCGGTCAAATGAATGGATTTTCTAGCGCGATACTAGACCTTACCGCGCCTCTTGAGCCGTATGCTGTCAGATCTTGGGAGCTGATCAAACAATATCGTGCCCTGGAGGATGGATCGCAAAAACAGGCTAAGGAAGAGGAGATCATTGGGTATTGGAGAGAGAATATGCAAGGCATGCATGGACTATTGCAAGAGATAGAGCCTAAGGTTTTAGATGAACTTAGGAAGGTTGTGCCGCCCGAAGCAGTGATCAATGGAGATTGGGGAAAGTCTAAAGATGTTGGTGGTATCGACTTTAATTCGGATAAAGTGAACCTTGAGGTCCAGAATGCTAACGGAGAGATCAAGTTCAACATCGATCCGGCCCTGCTCGAACAATTGCGCAATGCCCCCGGTCTTACCCCGAATATCATCAATATCCAGCCTCTCAAGGACCTTCCGGCCTTCCTCGGTGTTTCTTAGAATCCTCTAATAGAAATACTCCATCTTGAAATAATTGAAGCGGCTCCTATAATAATAGCTACATCAAAGGAGATCCGCTATGTCTACCAATACCATTTCAGCAATCAACGACAAGGTCAAGAAAGAAGCCGCCATCATCGATGCGCTTCGCATGGAGGCGTCAAAGGTCTTGGTCGGCCAGACGCAGCTTATGGACCGTCTGCTCATCGGCATCCTGGCCAACGGCCATATCCTGATCGAAGGGGTGCCGGGCCTGGCCAAGACCACTGCGGTCAAGGTCTTGTCACAAACCATCCAGGCCAAATTCCAGCGCCTGCAATTCACGCCCGACATGCTTCCTGCCGATCTGACAGGCACGTTAATTTACGACCAGCGCAGCGGTAATTTCAATATTAAAAAAGGCCCGATCTTTGCCAATATCATCCTGGCAGACGAGATCAACCGCGCCCCGGCCAAGGTGCAAAGCGCGCTCTTGGAAGCCATGCAGGAGCGGCAGGTGACGATCGGTGAGGAGACGCTCAAATTGCCGGACCCGTTCCTGGTCCTGGCCACGCAGAATCCCATTGAACAGGAAGGGACCTATCCCTTGCCTGAAGCCCAGGTGGACCGCTTCATGTTGAAAGTCTGCATCACCTACCCGACCAAGGACGAGGAATTGAAGATACTGCGGCGCATGGCCACGACACGTCAGGATTTCAACGTGCAGCCTGTCTTGACCCCGGCCGATGTCCTGCGCCTGCGCACGGTCGTTGATGAGGTGTATATGGATGAGAAGATCGAAGGCTATATCGTCGATATCGTGGAAGCCACGCGCAATCCGGAACAATACAAACTCAAAGAGCTTAAAGGTCTCCTGCAATACGGGGCATCCCCGCGTGCGACCATCAATCTGGCCATCGCATCCAAGGCCCATGCCTTTATTCAGGGCCGGGGGTTCGTTACCCCGCAGGACGTTAAGTCCATCGGCATGGATGTGCTGCGCCACCGCGTCATCCCGAGTTATGAGGCAGAAGCTGAAGATAAGACCGCGGAAGATCTGATCAAGATCATTTTTGATACCGTCGAAGTGCCGTAATATGCTCCCCAAAGAGATCATAGAAAAAGTCAGGCGCATTGAGATCACGACCGCGCACTTGGTCAGCGACATTTTTGCCGGTGCCTACCATAGTGTGTTCAAGGGCCGCGGCATGGAATTCGATGAAGTGCGCGAGTACCAGATGGGCGATGATATCCGCGCCATTGACTGGAATGTCACTGCCCGCACCGGTCTGGCGCATGTGAAGAAATACGTTGAAGAACGTGAGCTCACCGTCATGGTCTTGGTTGATGCCTCCGCTTCTACGCATTTCGGCAGCGTGAAAGAGTTAAAGAATACCCTCGCCGCCGAACTGGCCGCGGTCTTGGCTTTTTCCGCCATCCGTAACAATGACAAGGTGGGACTGATCACTTTCACGGACGAGGTGGAGTTGTTCATCCCGCCGCGCAAAGGCCGGAGCCATGTGCTGCGCGTCATCCGGGAAGTTCTTTATTTCAAACCCAAAGGCAGGGGTACGGACATCAATGCGGCCCTGGAATATTTAAGTCGGGTCATCAAGCGTAAGAGCGTGGCCTTTGTGATCTCGGATTTCTTTGGGAACGATGATTACAAGAAGCCCATGCGCATTGCCAATAAATACCACGATGTGATCGCGATCACCCTCAATGATCCTCGGGAAAGTGTTCTGCCGGACTGCGGTCTGGTCGAGCTGGAAGATGCGGAAACAGGCAGGAGGATCATGGTCGACACGGGGGACCAGAAGGTGCGGGCACGTTATGCAGAGGGTGCGGTTAACCGTCTCGAGAGCCGCGACCGTCTTTTTCGCTCCGTTGGGGTTGATCATATCGATGTGCACACGCATGAGCCGTATTCAAAAGCCTTAATGGGCTTCTTCGCCAAACGCAAACACAGGAAATAATTTAGGGACACCCACCGTAACCCTAATTAATTCGGGTTACGGTGGATGTCCCGTAATTCCATAGGGATTCCCGCTTTCGCGGGAAGGACAGAGTAGGATGTTATGAATGACATTCGGGATATACGTCCGCCGGTAGAGACGCCGTTATGGGTGTGGGTCTTGGGCATTGTGTTGGTGTGTGCCTTGGCTGCAGCTCTTTATTTTTTCTTACGTAGACGCAAGGAGATCGTCCCGGTCCCCGCGATCCCGGTTCCTGCCCGTCCCGCAGGAGACATTGCCTTGGATCAGTTGGAAGCATTGCAGCATCTGAAATATCCGGAAAAGGGAATGTTCAAACCCTTTTACAGCACGCTCTCCGATATTATCCGCCGTTACCTTGAAGCCCGGTTCAATATCAAAGCGCCGGAAATGACCACGGAAGAATTCCTGGTCTTTGCGGGCAATGGCTCGGCATTGAGCGGTGAACATAAAAAAATATTGAAGGATTTTCTTAACGGTTGTGACATGGTGAAATTCGCAAAACACCAACCTACGGCCAACGAAGCCCAGCTCAATTTTGACCTGGCCAAGGAATTAGTGCTGGAAACCAAAGATGGAATTTAAAACACCGTATTTGCTCTTGATATTGCCGTTGGTTCTGGCTGCTCTGTGGTATCTGCACCGCCGGAGTAAGGGGGCGTCCATTGGTTTTTCTTCATCCCGCATCCTGGAAACAGTGGATGCGACATGGAAGGTCAGGTTTGTTTTTGTCCCTTTTATTTTGAGGTTTGTGGCTATTGCCTTGATCTGTGTTGCTTTGGCAGGGCCGCGTAAAGTCCTTGAAGAAAGCCGTTCTACGACCGAGGGTATTGATATTGTTTTGTCCCTGGATTGTTCCGGAAGCATGGCGGCAGAGGATTTCAAGATCAATGGCCAGCGACAGAATCGTTTTGAGATCATCAAGAAGGTGGTCGGTGAATTCATTTTGCAACGCAAAGATGACCGGCTGGGCCTCATCGGTTTTGCCGGACGGGCCTATACCGTCTGTCCTTTGACCACAGACCGCGGCTGGCTCTCGGCCAATCTGGAACGCATGCGTTTGGGGATGATCGAGGATGGCACGGCCATCGGTTCCGGGATCGCCTCCGCTTTGTCGCGTTTTAAGGACAGTAAGGCCAAGTCCAAGGTCATTGTGCTCTTGACCGACGGTGTCAATAATACGGGGACCATCGACCCTGTCACGGCCGGCAAGACCGCAGCCGCCATGGGCGTCAAGATTTATACCATCGGAGCAGGGGTCAAGGGATCGGCCCCATTCCCCGTGCAGGACCTTTTCGGTAATAAGTTCTACCAGAATGTGCAGGTCGAGATCGATGAGGACATGTTAAAGAAGGTGGCGGATGCCACCGGCGGAAGGTATTTCCGGGCCACCGACACGGAATCCCTGCGCGAGATCTATAAAGTGATCGACCAATTGGAAAAGACCAAGATCGAACAGAATGGGTATAAGCAATATCAGGAATTGTTCGGCATCTTTGTGATCGCAGCCTTGGTCCTGTTGGGCATTGAGACGATCTTGATCAACACGGTATTCTTAAAAATTCCATGAATTTTGCTGAACCAAAGATGCTTCATTTATTATGGCTGGTGCCGGTCGTGGCAGGGGCCCTGCATCTTTTTTTTGAACGCCGGGAAAGGATCACGGCGCGTTTTGTTGAGGTTGAACTTTTGCCGCCTGCCCTGCGTGCGGCCAATCGCCTGCTGTGGCAGCGCCGGGCCATTTCTCTGACCGGAGCCCTGGTCTTCTTTGTCCTGGCCTTGGCCCGTCCGCAATGGGGATATCAATGGCAGGATGTGAAGCATGAGGGTTTGGATATCCTGATCGCCGTCGATGTCTCTAAAAGTATGCTGACCCGGGATGTCAGGCCCAGCCGTTTGGAACGCACCAAGTTGGCCGTTAAGGACCTGATCAAGAAGCTCAGTGGTGATCGGGTGGGGCTGATCGCCTTTGCCGGCGATGCTTTCCTGACCTGCCCGTTGACCGCGGATTATAACGGGTTCTTATTGAGCTTGAATGACCTGAGCACGAATACCATCCCGCGTGGAGGTACCGATCTGTCTGCCGCTGTTGAAGAGGCGTTGAAGGGCTATGGGAATAAGGTGCAGTTGTATAAGACCCTGGTGCTGGTCACGGATGGTGAAGACTTGGAAGGGGATGCGCTTAAAGCCGCAAAGAAAGCCCGGGCCAATGGCGTGCGGATATTTACTGTCGGGATCGGGACCCAGGAGGGTGATCTTGTCCAGGTCCCGGACGCCCAGGGCCAGATGGTATTTTTGAAGGATGCCCAGGGCAATGCGGTCAAATCTCGCCTGAATGAGGATCTTTTACAGAGGATCGCCTATGCCACGGGCGGGGCCTATGTGCGTTCCGCTGCCGCTCAATTCGGACTGGATTACCTGTATGAAACACAGTTGTCTAAGATAGAGAAGCATGAGATCGAACAGAAAAGGGAAAAGAAATACCATGAAAGGTTCCAATGGCCATTAGGTGTTGGCTTAGTGCTTTTGTTCTTGTCGTCCTTGTAGGTCCGCTGCCTGCGCAAGCTTCGTCGCCGGGAGAGGCTGTCAAGGAGGGGAACCGTTTGTACAAGCAGGCCATGTACGCGGACGCGGCAAAACTGTATGGCAGCGCTGTCCAAGATAGGCGGCAGGCAGCGGTGGCACAGTATAATTTGGGGAATGCCCTCTATAAGGACGGTAAGGCACGGGCGGATGCGGATATCGACGGGGCGATCAAGAATATGGAACAGTCGCTGTCCAATTATAATGAAGTCTTGAAGAACAATGCAAAGGATGAGGATGCGCGGTATAATGCCGCATTCGTAGGGAAAGAGCTGGAACGCCTGAAGAAAAAGAAGGAAGAACAGGACAAGCAAAAGCAGGATCAGAAGCAAGGCAAGGATCAAGACAAGAAATCGCAGCCGCAAGACCAGGACAAGAAGGAGCAGTCTCAGGACCAGGACAAAGATGGGTCCAAGGACCCGAAGCCGGATCCGCAGCAGGATCAAAAGAAGGACGGGCAGAAGGACAAAGAGGAAGAACAGAAGCAAGAGCCGGGAGAGGACAAGCCGCAGGAAGGGCAGCCGCAGGAGCCCGGCGAGATGTCCCCCAAGGAAGCCAAGGATATCCTGGAAGACTATCAACGCAATCAGGAGCCCAAAGGGCTTTTGAATTTTATCCCCAAAAACAAAGGGGAAAGGCCTGTGACAAAGGATTGGTGATGTTCACAAAGATATCTTTATTCTGTTATGCATTCATGCTGACCACCTCCCTGCTTTGGGCGCAGGATATTTCCGTGACCGCGTCTTTGTCATCACCCACGATAGCCCTTAATGAAGCGGCCCAATTGACCATCACCGTGGTCGGGGCCAAGGATGATATCACGCCTCCGGATGTTCCCAAGATCGAGGGATTTGCCGTGCGTTTCCTGGGTCCCTCGACCCAGATCTCGATCGTCAACGGCCAATATTCCAGCCAGCGTTCCTTTATTTATAATCTCTTTCCGGCGAAGACCGGCCATCTGCAGATCCCTGCCATCACTTTGAATGTGGGAGGGGCGGACCATACCACCGCACCCTTGGATATGGAAGTCACCAATGCTGCTGCCACACCCGCAGCCGCGTCCACTGCGGCGCCCACCGCAGAAAGTCTCAAGGACAGGATATTCCTACAATTATCCACACCCAAGGCCAGGGTTTACGTCGGGGAAAAGGTGCCGGTCAGTATCAGATTATTCGTCAACAGCCTTCCCTTGCGCAATATCCAATTCCCTGTCATGGAGAAGAATGGCTTCGTGATGGACGGTATCGGCCAGCCGCAGCAATACTCCCAGGAGCTCAATGGGGTGAAATACGATGTGGTGGATTTCAGCACCTACATTTATCCGACCAGGGCCGGTGACCTGGACCTGGGTCCGGTACGCCTCGAAGGGAATTTATTGTATAAGACGGAACGCAGTGCTTCTTCTGGCGGAGGTTTATTGAATGATGATTTCTTCAGGGGATTCTTTGATAACTACCAGGCCAGGCCCATCACTCTCAACGCCGAAGCTTTGAAGATGCATGTCCTGGACCTGCCCGAAGAAGGCAGGCCTGCCAATTTCTCAGGGGCCGTTGGCCAGCTGGACTTTATAGCTTCGGTCGCTCCGTCTGAAGTCAAGGTGGGTGATCCGTTGACCCTGCGCATGAAGGTTTCGGGATCTGGTAATTTCAAGTCACTTGAAATGCCGGTGTTCAATGACAGCCGTTTCAAGGCCTATGACCCCCAGACCAAGGATGAGGGCAATGCCCGCACCCTGGAGCAGGTCATTATCCCGACGGCAGATGGGATCACGCAGGTGCCGGCCCTGGCTTTTAGTTATTTTGACCCGATGGCGGGTGAATATAAGGCCGCGACCCAGGGTCCCTTTGCGATCAAGATCGCTGCTGCTGAACCCGGTCACGAATTCAAGGCCGTCGGCTTTTCCAATTTACCGCAGGGGGCTCCTATTAAGGTCGAGCAGGTGGATTATGTGCAGGAGTACGTGAAGAAGCCTATTAAGAAGCTGATCGCTTTTTGCAGGACCCCGCATTCTTGGGCCATGGCTCTGGGCTTCTGTCTGATCGTCGGTGGTTGGTCCATCTGGCGCAATTTCCGCAAACGTCTCATCAGCGACGATGCATTTGCACGCAAGTTCAATGCATCTAAGAATGCGAAACAAGGACTGGCACAGATGGAGAAATTATTGAAGGCGGGCGATGAGCCGGGATTTTATGCCATGCTGCACAAGACATTAAGTGCACACATGCGTGACAAGGGACTTAAAGAAGGGAATGTCCCTGAATTGAAAGCCATTTATGAGAGTTGCGACCTGGTCCGTTTTGCCGGTGTGAGATTGGGCGCGGACCAGATGCAGAGGCACTTGGAACAAACCCGCCGGATCGTTAAGTCGTAAGCGTTTCAACGACCACCCGTGCCGCGCGGGCGCTGGCGCCGGAACTGCCAAGGGTGATCTTGACCTGGGCCAGGTCGTTGGTGATCTGGGCGTAGGCATTGGGATTGGAAAATATCTGTTCGATCCCCTTCGCGATCCTTTCCGCAGACGCGTCGTTCTGTATCAATTCCTCGACGATCTTCTTTCCAGCCACCACATTGACCAGTCCGATGTACGGGATCTTGATGAACAGTTTGGCCACCGCATAGGTGAACCATCCGGTTTTGTACATGATGACCATGGGTTTGAGTAGGAGCCCGGCTTCCAGGGTGGCTGTGCCGGAGGCGATGATGCCGGCGTCCATTGCGCCCATGCCGTTGTACGGTGAGCCTTCATAGATGGCGGCAGGGACGCCGCTCTTTTGGATCTCTTCCTGGAGCATTGTCGTTGGGATGGTCGCTGCTTTCAGCACAATGAAGCGGCGGTCAGGGTCCTTGGCCAAAAGGATCTTGGCGGCGTCGAGCATGACGGGCAAATGCTTTTGTATTTCCTTGGCCCTGGAGCCTGGCAAAAGCCCGATGGTCTGCATATGGGGTTTGATGCCCAACTGGGCCTTGATGCTGCCCGGCGGTTCCGTGATCTTGACCTCATCAAGCAGGGGATGGCCGACATAGTCGACGTCCATGCCATATTTGGCGTAGATCGGTTTTTCGAAGGGGAAGAGGACGAGCATGCGGTCGACGATCTTCTTGATCTTGTGGATGCGTTTTTCTTTCCACGCCCAGACCTGCGGGCTCACGTAATAAATGACCTTGATATTTTTTGCCTTGAGCTTCTCGGCGAGGCGCATGTTGAAGCCGGGGTAATCGACCAAGATGGCGGCATCCACATGTTCCTTGTCGGTGTAATGATCGAGCAGGTCGAAGACGCGTTTGATCACGGGCATGTGTTTGAGCACTTCCCAGAAACCCACTACGCCCAATTGGTCGATGTCGGCTAGGAGCGAGACGCCGGCCGCGGACATGTATTTTCCACCGACGCCGGTAAATTCCACATGCGGCATGAGCTTTTTGACGGCTGAGACCAAGCCTGCCCCGCGCATGTCGCCGGATGCTTCACCGGCCACGACTAGAATACGCTTTTTTTGTGTTCCCATATTTTTTGGGTGATGTCCAATGCCAGTTTCAGCGCTTCCTTGGCTTCCACGCCGGAGACAATGGGTTGCTTGTCCTCCCGGACACAATCGAGGAAATGTTCGAGTTCTTTTTTGAGGGGTTCTTCTTTTTCAATGGGAAGGTTCTTTTTATGGATGCCGTTCGCATCCTTGGAATACAGCTTTGCCTCTTGTTTGGCATAGTCCAGGGAGATATAGGAGTCCTTGTTGAAGATGCGGATCTTGCGGGTGACTTCCGGTGAGATGCGGCTGGCGGTCACATTGCAGACGCAGCCGTTCTCGAATCCCAGGCGCACATTGGCAATGTCTTCCTTTTCGGTCAAGACATTGACTCCCACCGCATGCACATTCTTGACCGGCGATTTGACCAGTCCCAGGATGATGTCGATATCGTGGATCATGACGTCCATGACGACCCCAATGTCGAGCGAGCGGTTGGGGAACATGTTCAGGCGGTGGCATTCGATGAAGAGGGGATTCTGCATCAGCGGTTCCACCGCCATATATGCGGAATTGAAGCGTTCCACATGGCCGACCTGCAATTTCAGGTTATTCTTTTGGGCCAGGCCGATGAGCATATCCGCTTCGTCGAGCGTATAGGAGATCGGTTTTTCGATGAAGGTATGTATCCCTTTCTCCAGGAATAATTTAGCGATCTCGGCATGGGTGACGGTGGGGGTGCAGATGCTCACTGCTTCGACCTTGCCTAAGAGTTCACGGTGATCGGTGACGTAGGGAACGCGGTATTGTTTGGATAATTCTTTGGCATTTTCCGCGTGATGATCGCAGATAGCGACGATATTGGCCTTGTTACGGAGCGCATGCAGGGTCTTCAGATGACGGCTGCCCAGGAAGCCGGTGCCGATGAGGGCAATATCGATCTTTCGCATGGTCAAGATACTAACAAAGTCGTAGACATAAGTCAAACCCCATGCTAAATTGACGCCCTATGGCCGGATATATAAGACTATTATCTTTCATTAAAGGCCACCGCAAGCGTTTTGCCGGTGCGGTCGTGTTGATCTGTTGTTCCTCGCTTTTCGAAGGGGTGCAGCTGTCCTTCATGCTGCCCATCATTGACCGCATTTTCACCAATAAAAAGATCATTTTGCCGGACAAGATCCCGGCCTTCCTGCACACTATCGTCGACCGCCTCAATGCCATGGACGTGCACACGCTCTTTTGGGCCGTGCCCTTGGCATTTATCGTTTTGTTCTCGGTCAAGCAGGTGGTGTTGTTCTTTTCCGATTATTACATGAATGATATTGCCCAAAGCATCATGAGGGACGTGCGTTCGCGCCTTTTTGAACGCATCCAGACCCTGTCGTTGGATTATTTTAGCCGCAAACGTACCGGCGAGCTGATCTCACGCATCACCAATGACGTGGCGGCCATCGAGAACGCGGTCTCTTACGCGGTCACTGATCTGGTCAAGCAGCCTGTGCTTATTGTGTTCTTTATCTGCATCGCCCTGACTTTTAATTTCAAGGGCACCATGATCATCTTCATCATGATCCCGTTCATTGCCTGGCCCATGACCTTGATCAGCAAGCGCCTGCGGAAGCTCTCCAGGGAGATCCAGGAAAAGATGGCGGATATCAATTCCCACCTCCTGGAAACGATCTCCGGGGTGAGGATCCTCAAGGCTTTTTGTACGGAAAAATATGAGATCGAACGTTTTCGCCAGCAGAACCAGGGGTATTACCGGTTGAAAATGAAGGCGTTGAAGAACACCATGCTGATGGGACCCATCACCGAAATGGTCGGGGCTGTGGCGGGCATGACCGTCCTGTTGATCATCGGCAAGCAGGTGCTGGAAGGCAGCATGTCCTTTGGCGTTTTTGCCTTGTCCACGACGGCGATCTTGCAGGTCATCCGTCCCATCAAGAGGATGGCCAATGTGCAGACCATCCTGCAGCAGGCCTTGGCCGCCAATGAACGTATTTATGAGGTGCTCGACACCAAGCCGACCGTGGTGGAGGCCCAGGCCGCCCGTGATTTCGACCATTTGCAGCAGAAGATCGTTTTCGAGAATGTTACGTTCGCGTATGACAAGGCATCCGGCAGTGTCCTGGAAGGCATCGATCTGGAGATCAAGAAGGGGGAGCTGGTGGCCATTGTCGGGCCTACGGGCAGCGGCAAATCCACCTTGGTCAACCTGTTGCCGCGTTTTTATGATGTAAGCTCCGGCCGGGTGCTTTTCGACGGGGTGGACGTGAAGGAAGCCTCGTTCAAGTCTTTGCGCGGGCAGATCGGCATCGTGACCCAGGAAGCCATCCTGTTCAATGATTCGGTGCGCAACAACATTGCCTACGGCAGTTTTGAAGCCACCAATGACCAGGTCCGCAAGGCGGCCAATATGGCCCATGCCTCTGATTTTGTTGAGAAAATGCCCAAGGGTTTTGACACCATGGTGGGTGACCGGGGCTTCCGGCTTTCCGGCGGGGAGAAGCAGCGCCTGACCATCGCGCGGGCCATCCTTAAGAACCCCCCGATCCTGATCATGGACGAGGCGACGTCCCAGCTTGATTCTGAATCCGAGAAATTTGTACAGGAAGCCTTGGACGAATTGATGCAGGGCCGCACGGTCATTGCCATCGCGCACCGCCTGTCCACCATCATGAAGGCGGACAAGATCGTGGTCATCCAGGCTGGAAAAATGGTGGGTCAAGGTCGTCATGATGACCTGTTGTTCACCTGTCCTTTGTACCGCAGGCTGTATGAAACCCAGTTTCAGGCTGCTGGATAGAGAGGGGTTCCCTAGCTGGCGTTTGGCTTGGCGGCTAGGAAACCAGTTCCGCACAGAATAGGTTCCGGCCCGAATTTTTCTGTTGCAAAAATCAAGTTGATTGTTTATACTACGTCTTCTTAACTAAGCCGTGTTCCGGGGTATGAGGCAAAAACGGACATGCGCTTACAACTAAACACATTCCGCTCTTGCCTGTTCGTGGAGTAAACTACCGGCGGAATCAAAAGAGGAGAAGTGAGTTCATGGCAAACGAATTGATCAAAAAGTTGTTGGAAGCAGGAGTGCATTTCGGTCACCAAAGCCGTCGCTGGAATCCCAAGATGAAAAGATTCATCTTCGGGGAACGCGGCGGCATTTACATTATTGACCTTGAAAAGACCGTGGACCGTTTGAACACGGCCCGCGATTTCGTCCGCGATGCGGCATCCAAGGGCGCCAAGTTCCTTTACGTCGGGACCAAGAAGCAGGCCCAGGACGTCATCGAACAGGAAGCTGTCCGCGCGGAAATGTATTACGTGAAGAACCGCTGGATGGGCGGCCTTCTCACCAACCTCGAAACCGTCAAGAAATCCGTCAAGAAGCTCAATGACATTGAAAAGATGGAAACCAACGGCACCGTTGGCCGCTTGACCAAGAAGGAAGCGTCCCTTTTGATGAAGGAAAAAGACCGCCTCCTGCGCGATCTGGGCGGTATCCGTGAGATGCCCGTTGTTCCGCAGGTCATGTTCGTTGTGGACACCAAGAAGGAAGAGATCGCGGTGGCCGAAGCCAACCGTTTAGGCATCCCGGTCGTCGGTTTGATCGACACCAATTCCGATCCTGACATGATCCAGTTCCCGATCCCGGGCAACGATGACGCGGTCAAGTCCGTCAAGTTCATCGCGTCCCTGATCACGGACAGCATCATCGAAGGTCGCAAGGAATTCTTGGCCGGCAAGAAAGCCCAAGTCCAGACCCAGGCCCAGGAAGTGGTGGCCGCATGATGACGATCAACGCCAATGACATCAAACGTTTAAGAGAAGAGACTTCCTGCGGGGTGATCGACTGCAAGAAAGCGCTCGAACAGGCTGAAGGTGATTTTACCAAGGCTAAGGAATTCCTGCGCAAGCGCGGCCTCGAGATGGCTGCCAAGAAAAGCGACCGCGTGGCTAAGGAAGGCCGTGTTGAGAGCTATATCCACAGCGGCAACAAGATCGGGGTCGTCGTGGAAGTCAATTGCGAGACCGATTTCGTGGCCCGCAGTGAGGATTTTATCAAATTCACCAAGGACGTTGCGATGCATATCGCCGCCATGAACCCTGAGAATGTCCAGGCCCTTTTGGCCCAGCCGTATGTCAAGGAACCGGGCAAGAGCATCCAGGACCTTCTTAATGAACTGATCTCCAAGATCGGTGAGAACACGATCGTGGGTCGCTTCATCCGTTATAAGGTAGGGGAATAACCTTGGGCAAAAACCCTATTTATAAGAGGGTGCTTTTGAAGTTGAGCGGGGAAGCCTTGCTCGGCAAGATGGAGCATGGCATTGATGCTCAGATGTGCGCGGAC
>JAYVSG010000005.1:0-8474 GCA_043775535.1 Candidatus Omnitrophota bacterium | reverse complement strand
CTATGTGGATGCGGCCAAGATCACACTTTTCCCTAAAAGCAATACGGACCGGTATTCCTTTAATATCGCCAAGGGTACAGGCAGTGAGAGGGAAGCATATCTGACCAAGAATGTTTATTCCGTCGAGGGCAGGCATTCCTTCACCGATTATATTTCATTGCGCGGGGAGGAGGCGCGGGATGATGACCATGGTGCTTCCCTGGCGTCTTTGCGTTGGGACAGCGGACAGGTCAGGAGCGCACTCAATTTTAGGGACATTCACGAGGAATTCACCACCATCTCGACCCTGCCTTCCAATCAGGGTGAACTTGGTGCCGCCTGGACCACGGACGCGGATTGGGGTAAGGTCAGCACCAGCAGCATCGTGGATGTATACAAAGACCGCCTGTATTTCAACCCGGAAGACCCGGAAGCCTTGAACTACGACGTGAACGGCCGTATGCGCGTGGCCTTGGGCAAGGAACTGTGGGGAGATTCGGATGTTTATTTTGTGGACACGCCCGGCGAGCTTTCGCCCCGCCGCAGCATCGGCCTGAACCAGCGTTTCTCCAAGAGTTTCCAGCTGTGGAATTCCAGGCATCTCACATTTTACACTGGCGGCGGTTACCAGGACAGCCGCTACCGTTTCTCAGCCGTGTCCGATTATGACCGTTACACCGTGATCACCGGAGTCCACGTGCCCTTGACTAGGGACATCTCTTCCTTTGCCAATTATGAATATTCCTGGCTGCATGAGCCGTCGACCGGGGGCCGCACCAATCCTAATGTGATCAATGCCGGAGTGAATTATGAGAAGCAGTTTACCTCCAAGCTCTCCATGAATACGGCCGTGGTCTACCGGGATGAGCGCGGGGTAGAGGGGACGAGCAGTTTTCTGGCCGGGGAAGACAGCGCCGGACTTTCCACGGGGCTTTCCTATGCGCCGATCGAGGATGTGAACATCTTTGCCAGCGGCAATCTGCGTAAGGTATGGCCGCAGTTGGGGGATACGGGTTCCTATAATGAATTGGAGATCCGTCTGGGAATGCGCGTCGCGCTGGGCGGTCCCATTTCCTGGGATCCGACCGGTATAGTGTCGGGCATGGTGTTCAGGGATGCGGACATGGATGGTGTGCATGATTCCGCAGAGCGAGGTGTGCCGGGCGTGACCGTGCGTGTCGGTGAAAAGCAAGCCATTACCGACAAGAACGGCCGTTACCGCATTTCCATTACTGCCCGGACCGTTCTGGTCGCCCCCATGCCCGAGACCCTGCCGCAGGGGCTGATGTTCTCGACCCCGGCATCTGCTGTGGCCAAGATCCTGCAGGGCAGAACAGCAATGGCGGATTTTGGCCTGACCAGTCAGACGGGAATTTATGGCAGCCTATTTGTGGACAAGAATGGCAACGGTGTTCCTGATACATCGGATGAATTTGTTGGACGGGTGAAGGTTACCCTGGATGGGGATGCTTCAGAATTCACGGATGCCCGCGGAGCGTACTTCTTTAGGAAGGTGGCTCCGGGCAAACATACCATCACGGTCGATATCAATACCATACCGCTCGAAATGCTGCCGGTGAATAAACTCAAGAATGAGATCGATGTCAGCGAAGGCACAAGCTACGTTTTCCACGTCCCCTTAAAGATCAAGGCACAACAATAGATTTCAGCATGATGGGCCGGTTCTCCCGCACCACTTGGGCTGTTTGAATGGCCTGTTGTCCTGCGCGGTCAGAAACGGTGCTCATGCCCGCGGAAGCAGGGATGGTGACGGTGATCTTGTAGGTTTGGGATCTTGTGGCCTGTGCGTGGGCTGGAACGGCGTGCAGTGCTGCGAGTGCGGCTAGGACCAGGACTATGGGAAGTTTGCGCATTTCGCCCCTCCTTGTTGAGAGTTTAAGAACGTTCTCGAAAAAGGGCGCGAAATACACATAACCGTATATTTCACAGCGTGTTGTGGCAACCTGACAACCTTGCTCCCTTGGGGGAGGTTAGGCTCATCGGCTTTGCGTCCTACCTTTTCAGGTAGTTTGCCTTTTTCGGTTGTAAAGAACGGGGTGTTCCTCTATAAATATAACATATAAACAGAGCACTAACCACCTGCAGGAGCAAGAAGATGCGGAATATGTTGTTTGGGATGGCCTGTTTGCTTAATTTGTATACCCTGGCCTTGGCTGCCGAGCCTGTCCGTTATGTTGCCCTTGGGGATTCCTACACCATCGGCACGGGCGCCTCTACCAATGAGGCGTGGCCTTCGATCGTGTCTGCACGCCTGAACGAAAAAGGCGTGCCCATCGTGCTTGCCGCGAACTTGGCCCGGAACGGATGGACCACACAGGATGTGCTGGAGCGTGAATTGCCGGTGTTCAGGGAATTGCATGCGGACTTTGCGACCGTGCTCATCGGCGCCAATGATTGGGTGCGCGGGGTCAATGAGGAATTCTTTGAGCAGCGCTTCGCCGTCATCCTCGATGAGCTATTGAAGACCTTGAAGCCGGAGAATATTCTTGTCATCACCATCCCGGATTTCTCTGTAACTCCGACGGGAAGGGAGTATGGCAGCGGCAGGGACATCGCCCGCGGCCTTGCCCGTTTCAACCAGATCATCGTGAGGGAAGCGGGGCAGCGCAGGATAAAGACTGTGGACCTGTATCCCTTGTCCCAGGAAATGGCCTCTGACCCATCCTATATTTCTTCCGATGGTCTGCATCCGTCAGCCAAAGGATATGCACGCTGGTCAGACTTGATTGAACCTTCATTCCTTGCGGAAAGAAAGTAGGAAGATATCATGTCCACACCTTCTATCGGCCATATCCACTTGAAAGTATCCGACCTTGAACGTGCGGTCAAATTCTATACCGAAGTGATCGGATTCGATATCAGCACCCGTTTGGGAACGCAGGCTGCCTTCCTGGCCTTTGGCGGCTACCACCATCACCTGGGCCTGAACACCTGGGAAAGTCAGGGCGGGTCCGCACCGTTGCCAAATCACACCGGCCTTTACCATTTTGCCATCCTGATGCCGGACCGCAGGGCCTTTGCGCGCGCGGTCAAGCGTTTGGCAGAACACCATTGGCCGCTGCAGGGCGCGGCCGACCATGGGGTCAGTGAAGCGGTATATTTGAGCGATCCGGACGGCAATGGCATCGAGATCTATGTGGACCGGCCAAAGGCGGAATGGCCTAAGAATGCGGACGGAACGCTCGCCATGTACACACGGCCCCTGGATGTTAAAGCATTGCTGCAACAGGCGTAAAGTGGTATCATCTCTCCCATGACCAAGCCTATCCGAGTCGTCGACAAGAAGTATTCCGATGACGAAATACAATTGTGCATCCAGGTGCTGGAAGATATAGGCCAGAACAGTGCCGAACTGGCCCATTTGCCTGTAGAGCAGCGCATTGCCTTGTTGATCGCCGCAGGCCAGATCTCGCGTCCGACACGGGAGGAAGTGCGCAAACGCAAGAGAGACCGGGCCCGGCTCAAGAAACAGAAGATCGAGGACCACGAACGCGCTGTGCGTGCAGCCACCGGCATCCGTGCGGCCCGCGAGGCGAGTGTTTTTACCGCACCGTTGCAGATCACCCATACGGAAGTCCCCCCGTCAGCCAAGACCCTTGAATTGATCAAGCCGCGTTCCTGTTATGTGTGTAAGGTCTCGTTCACCCGCCTGCATTTTTTCTATGATTCCATGTGCCCGGTTTGCGCCGAGCTCAATTATGCCAAACGTTTCCAGACCACCGACCTGAAGGGCCAGGTGGCCCTGATCACCGGCTCTCGCTTGAAGATCGGTTACCAGGCAGGCCTGATGCTGCTGCGCGCCGGGGCTAAGGTCATCGCCACCACGCGTTTTCCCGTCGATTCCGCGTTGAGGTACTCTAAAGAAAAAGATTTCGTCGAATGGAAGGACCGCCTGCATATTTACGGGCTGGACCTGCGCCATACGCCCAGTGTGGAGTTATTCTGCACCTATATCGAAGAGAAGTATGACCGCCTGGATATCCTGATCAATAATGCCGCGCAAACCGTCCGCCGTCCGCCGGGTTTTTATAAGCATCTGATGGCCAATGAAACAAGGGACATTGCAAGTCTGCCCCCCGAGGTGCAGGCATTATTGCGTCCCTTCGAGACCTGTAAGGAAAATATCTTGCCGCATGCGCCCAATAACGGTACGCCGGTGCCTGCCTTGGGATGGAATGGCAATATGGTGGGGATAGGGCTTTCCGCGTCGGCCAAACTTTCGCAGATCCCTTATACGCATGACAATAATCTGCCGGCGGACCAGGTGTTCCCGCAGGGGAAATTGGATGCCGACCTGCAGCAGGTGGACCTGCGTGCCACCAACAGCTGGCGTTTAGGCATCGGCGAGATCCCCACGGCGGAAATGATCGAGCTGCAGCTGGTCAATGCCATCGCGCCTTTTGTTCTGTGCAATAAACTGTCCAACATGATGAAGAGGGACAATACCGGCCGGAAGCACATCGTCAACGTCTCGGCCATGGAAGGCAAGTTCCACCGCTACACCAAGACCGACAAGCATCCGCATACCAATATGGCCAAGGCCTCACTGAACATGCTGACCCACACGTCGGCCAAAGGGCTTGAGCCATACGGCATTTACATGAACGCGGTCGATACCGGCTGGGTCACGGATGAAGATCCCATGACCTTCGCGGTGCGGAAGCAGGAGGACCATGATTTCCAGCCGCCCCTGGACATTGTCGACGGTGCGGCGCGCGTCTGCGACCCGTTCTTCCACGGCATCCTGACCGGCACCCATTGGTGTGGGAAATTCCTTAAGGATTATTTTCCGGTGGATTGGTAAGATGGCATTCACGGCGCTGGGACTGTCCAAGGACCTGTTATCTGCGGTCGAATATGCCGGCTATGAACAGCCGACGGCGATCCAGGCCCGGGCCATCCCGCTCATCTTAAAACGGCAGGACATCATTGCCGAGGCGAGGACAGGGACGGGCAAGACAGCCACCTTTGCCCTGCCTATTCTGCAGTTATTGCAGGACGGCCCTGAGGAAAAGCGCAGGACCATCAAGGCCCTGGTCTTGGCGCCGACGCGTGAATTGGCCATGCAGGTCAACAGCGCGTTCAAGGTGTATGGACGCAACTTAAGCAAACCTTTGCGCACTATTCTTTTGGTGGGCGGCTTGAATATTGACGTGCAGGTCAGGAATTTGCATCACGGGGCGGATATTGCCGTGGCCACACCGGGACGATTGCTCGATCTCGCGCTCCGCCAGCAGTTGAGTTTCCATGAGCTGGAGGTCCTGGTCATAGATGAGGCCGATAAGATGTTCGATCTGGGCTTCACCCATGAATTGGGATCGGTGCTTAATTTATTACCTGCCAGACGGCAAAATCTGTTATTCTCAGCGACGTTGGGGGAGAAGGTTTTGGCCCTGGCCGGGAAGGTCATGCATGCCCCCGTGCACATCAAGATGGAAGAGGATGTGCCCACGGCGGAACGTATCGATCACCGGGCCATTGAGGTCGGTCGCACTAATCGCGGGCCTTTGTTGAGACATTTGATCAAGGACGGGAATTGGGGCCATGTGCTGGTCTTTACGGCCAGCATACGGGCGGCGGACATCCTGACCGCAAAGCTGTGCACGGCCGGTATCAGTGCCCAGGCATTCCATGGGGCATTGACCCAGGCCCAGCGCACCCAGGTGCTGGGAGATTTTAAGTCAAAGAAGGTTCGGGTGCTTGTTGCCACCGACATTGCGGCACGCGGGATCGATATTGACAGATTGCCCTATGTGGTCAATTATGACCTGCCGCGCTCGGCGGATGATTACATCCACCGCGTCGGAAGGACGGCAAGGGTGGGGCAAAGCGGCACCGCGGTAAGTTTTATCGGACATGAAGACCAGGCGCATTTTGCCCTCATTGAAAAACGGGTGCGGATGCGTTTTATTAGGGAAAGCATCAAGGGTTTTGAATTGACCGGCGAAGCGTTGGCACAAGCCAAAGGCAAGGCACCGGTCAAAGGCCTGCGCATGAGCAAGAAGGACAAGGCCCGCGCAGCAGCACAGAAAGCAGGATCACGTGGTTGAAGCATCCAAGAGTTTCAAGAGTTTGAATTTGAGCAAGGAGATCCTGGCCAACCTGGATTCATTGGGTTATTTGGAAATGACGCCCATCCAGGAACAAGGATTGCCCTTTGTTTTGAGCAACCGGGATTTTATCGGGCAGGCCAATACCGGCAGCGGCAAGACCGCCGCCTTTGGGTTGGGGATATTGGCGAAGCTGGATGTCGCCAATCAGATGCCTCAGGCTCTAGTGCTTTGCCCGACGCGGGAATTGGCCGAGCAGGTGGCGGTCGAGATACGCCGTCTGGCACGATTCACCAGCAATATCAAGGTCCTCACCCTGGCCGGCGGCACGGAAGAACGCCACAAGATCAAGTCCCTGAAGCAGGGTGCCCATATCGTCGTCGGCACACCGGGCCGCATCGCTAAATTGCTTGAGACCGGGTCCTTGATCGTCTCCGATCTCAAGATATTGGTCCTGGATGAGGCGGACCGCCTGCTTGAGATGGGTTTCATGGCGGACATCAACCGCATCGCTTCCTTTACACCCTACGACCGGCAGACCATGCTCTTCTCCGCCACCTTTCCTAACGGGATTAAGACGCTCAGCGCCAGCCTGCAGGAAGACGCGGCACAGGTCACGGTCGATTCGCAGCACCAGCAAAGCACCATCCGCCAGCTGTTCTTCAAGGAAGAAAAAGAGGACGGGAAATTCGAGGCCCTCTTGCGCATCCTCGGTCATTACCAGCCGGAGTCCTGCATCATTTTTTGCAACAGCCGCGAGACCGTGACCAAGGTCAAGAACCTGCTCAAGAGCAAAAAGATCCACGGCCTTGAACTGCATTCCGATCTGGAGCAGCAGGACCGGACGCTTGTGCTCACCAAGTTCGCGAACAAGAGCTGCACCATCTTGATCGCCACCGACCTGGCTTCCCGCGGGTTGGATGTGAAGAATGTTGCGGCGGTGGTCAATTATGACCTGCCCGCCGACCATGAATTGTATATCCATCGCATCGGCCGCACGGGACGCGCGGGGCAGGAAGGTCTGGCCTTGAATATCTATACGCACAAAGAACGTTCCCGCCTCGCCGATATCGCCACCTACTTGAAGATCGAATGTGAGACCAAGGAATTGAATACGCTGCGGAGCACCAATCCCTTCGTTCCAAAACCCGCATGGTCGACCATCTACATCAGCGGCGGAAGGAAGGACAGTATCCGTCCCGGCGATGTATTGGGCGCCCTGACCGGTGAGACGGGCCTCAAGGGCACGGATGTGGGGAATATCCAGATCCTCGAAGTGAACAGCTATGTCGCGATCGCCAATGCACAGGTCGAGCGCGCCATCGAACGTTTGAATTCCGGCAAGATCAAAGGCCATAAATTCCGTGCCGGTAAGGCATAGTTCAAAAGGCCAGCCGCATGTGCGGCCGGCACGTTATCGTATTTGCAATAGTATAAACAGGAGAATGCAATGAAGAATATATTCATCAAGAACCTGGCCTTTGCGGCCACCAGAGAAGATATCAAGACCTTGTTCGAGGGCTACGGCGTTGTTGCGGCCGTCACCCTGCAGACCAAGAAGAAGGGCAAGTCCCGCGGTTTTGGTTTTGTGTTCATGCCGGATGAAGCCCAGGCAGACAAGGCCATTGCCCAATTGGAAGGCAAGGAATTCATGGGCCGTCCTTTGAGCGTCAGCCGTGTCGTCCCTAAAGTAGCGCATAAACCCAAGCCGGGTTCTAAGCGCCATTCCCGTCAGGAAGATCGTCAGGCGTTCCGTAATGATGCCACCGAGGCCAGACCTTCAAAACCCTGGGGCAAGAGCGACGGGGGTGCGAAACCTTTCCGTAAACCGGAAGGAAGCGGTAAGCCTTGGGTCAAACGTGAAGGGCCTCCCAAGCTTTTCCGCAAGGATGGCGCACCCTTCAATGCGTCGAAACCTTTTAAGTCGACCCCTGACAAGCCCAAGGTCTGGGATGCCAAGAGCAATGCCGCGCCCAAACGTCCGGAAACAAAACCGAAGGCCTGGGGCAGGGACGCAGCTGAGGCCAAACCTTTTCGTAAATCGGCCGGCCATTCCAAGCCGTGGGTTGCGGGCATCAGCACTGCGCCTAAGTCTTTCAACAAGGATACAGCGCCGTCCAAAGGCACCAAGACCTGGGACAAGAAGAGCAATGCCCTGCCCAAACCTTTTGGCAAGGACAAGGCCAAGGCCTGGGGCAAAAGCTCCGGCGGGCCGAAACCGTTCACGAAGTCCGGCGGTAGTAAATTTACCGGTAATAAGACCATGAGCAGGAACAAGGGCAATGCCAAACCTATTTGATCCGATCCAGCTTGGAGACCTGAAATTGCCCAACCGCATCATCATGGCGCCGTTGACGCGCTGCCGTGCTTCGGACGGACGGGTGCCCAATGCGATGATGAAGGAGTATTACACGCAGCGTGCGT
>JAYVSG010000004.1:0-12130 GCA_043775535.1 Candidatus Omnitrophota bacterium | reverse complement strand
TCGTTGTCCCCAAGCCGACCCTCTGATTATCCGACTCGATCCAAGCATAAAGAAAATACCCAACATTATTATTGTCCCAAACAGCGGACACCTTGGCGCCGGTACCGGATTGGATGTCGAAGGGCGCAGAAATAGCCGGGGCAAGTCCGGGAGCAGTTGCTTTCAAGGTATAGAACTGGCCGGCACGAGTGATCTGCAGACCGGCATAGGAGACCACACCATTGTTCGCCGCAACTGTCTTTGTTCCGGTCAGCGCACCGGCACCAGGATTATTGAGGATCTCAAGCGTGACCAAGGTTGCGCTGTCGGTGCTGACAATATTGCCGTTGGCATCCTGCACGACAACGACGGGCTGGCGTTCAAATTTATTAAAGTGCTTTGTGGCAGACGGGATGACAGTGAAGGCCAATTTGGCAGCAGTGCCGTGGGACAAGGAACCGGTGCCGCTGGAATTGGCGGACGTGGAAGAACCCTGCGCGCCGCCCTTGAAGATGTCGGTACCGATGGTGGTTTCGGCCGTGCCCATCTGCGAACCACCGCTATACTGCGCGAAGGCCTTCGAGGCAGAAATACCGCAGATGACGAGCAAACCGAAGAAAGCAAGCGCTTTCCAGAGTGGGCGTGGTGTTCTCGATTTTAAATTTTTATGAATGGTCATGCCGTATTTTATTTAAAGAATCCTGAAAATGAATCAGGGCGCTGTCCTACCTAAACGCCCCCCCTGAAAAACACCGGAATTCGCGTCATACCGTTGATAATACCCTTGGGAATCAGGGTCCTTAGCCGAATAAGTCCTGGATGATAATTGGAACGCGCGGATATTCGCGGAAGAAAAATCACCGCCGCGGTAGCCGATGCCGATGGTGCCAGTAACACCGCGATTCGCATTGACCGTATCGATGCCCGGCCAATCCGTGTTGGATGCAAAACCTTCATACCCCGCCAAACTCGTCAACTGGCCTGAACCATGGGTGGCCAAGAACTGGCGGCCGGCAGAACGACCCACCGTGACCACGGGTTCTGCCAAATTGCCTGAAAGTTCCATGTTGCCGTAAAACCCGGCACCTGAACCGATGCGATTATTGGATGTGGCGGCAAATATACCTGCGCGCAAAGGACCGCTTTGGCTGGAGGCAGGCCCGGAAGCACGGCCATCGCCGGATGTGAAGCCCAAGGCATTGCGGTTCACATTGGCCGTCCCGCTGCTGATCACTTCCACACCAGTCTCATCGCTGTTCGGTGCAATATTAGCAGAAGCTGCAGGAGTGAACGAGGTCGAACCCCAAGCATATTCATCCACGATCGGCATGATGTCCTTGCCACGTGCAGCTTTTTCGAATTCAAGTTCAGTGATAGGCCTTAAACCCGCCCATGCGGAGTAGGCGGCGACATCCGGCCAGGACACATAGCTCACCGGACGCGCAGGACGCAGGGTGATGGCTTTTGAAGAAGGGTTAGACGCATCCCAGGAGATCGTATTGCGGTTGACCACTCCAGCGGCATTCTTACCGCCCAAATTGGCAGAAGTAATATCACGGCGGGCTTTCGCAGCATTGGATAAGGTATTAAAGAAGCCCACCCACTGCCCTTCGGTCAATTCATATTTCATCAGGTAAAACGCGGCAAAACCCTTAGGGAAGGACGCCGGGACCAGGAAGGCATCGCCTGAAGCATTTTCGCCGGTAGCACCAGTACCTTGATAATAGTAGGCATCGGAAGCAGCGTTGGAAACGTTGATGGCGTTCTCATTCTGCACATACCACGGATCGCTGTCCGCACTGCCCTGCTTGAACGCAAACTCCGAAGAACTGTTGCCGTCACCCGCATAGAAAGGTCCTTGCGGAACATAGACCATCTCGATGCCGAATGTCTTATGGATGGTGTTGGCAGCCTGGGCCACGGTGGTTGAAAGGCCATCCTGGGCATAATTCCAGACAAATTTAACACCAGCCACAGAGATGGTGCCGCTGCCATAATCCGTTCTCTGGAGGAAGAAGCCTTTACCGTCCGGAGGGACAACAGCCACAAAATTATTAGGTGTGGAGAAACCGGTCGGGTTGTTGCCGTAACCGGCCATGCTGGCATGATTCCACGTGAGACCGCTGTCGGTGGAATACTTCATGAAGATCCAGGAAGCGTCATAGTTGGTGGTGGTGCGCCAGCTGTTGTCCTGAGTGATGTCGCAGGTGAAGGTCATTGTATTGTTGACCGTGTCCGTGCTGACCACATTCAAATTCTTGATCTGCAAATTATTGGCATACGCCGCCCCGGCCAATGTCCCTAAGAACAATGCAGCGATCAACAATGAACGCAATGTATGTTTAATTGCTGTCATAGGTCCTTGATCCGCGCCCGCCGAATGCACTGGTGGCGGTGGATAGTGTTAATGCTGCTTCAAAACGGTCAGAAACTCGTAAGCGATCGCTGCTGTCTGCCCAGGAGCCGCCGCGAAAACCGGAACCGGCAGCACCCGTCACGCCGCGCTCAACCGTCGCATCCAAACCAGGCCAGGCATTGACGTCAGCATTGCCTTCATATCCGGAGGCCAAGGACAAATTACCATCACCATTGAGTCCGCTAAAGGCCGCACCAGCTGCATTACCAATGGTGACCACATGCTCTTTAAGGTTACCGCCTAGGTCGAGAACGCCATAATAGGAAGCCCCTGCACTCAGACGGGTCGCACTATCCGTGGCAAAAATACCGTTACGCACCGGGCCGGTCTTATGCTCGACACCTGTGGAAGCATCCCCACCGGTCAATGAGGTGTTGTTGTAATGGGCGTTGGCACCTGTGGTCGAAACGGCTTCGCTGCCATTCTCGGCACCGCTCAGGGTTTCTGCAGGCAAGATATCGGTGGTACCCCAGATATATTCCCCAGAAACCGGCAGTATCGGGCCGCGGGAGATCTTCTCGAATTCCAATTCGGTCAACGGACGCAAGGCAGCCCAATCTAAGAACGCAGCAAGGTCCATCCAGCTCAAGAAACTGACCGCGCGGGACGAACGCTGGGTGGTGCACAGCAAGGGGGCACCGGAACAGGCAATGGTGTTGCGTGCAATGACGCTGTCGGAATTCTTATGGTTGGTATCGGTCAGGTCATGCTTGGCACGGGCTGCGGCGGACGGAAGCGAATTCAAGAACTCGATCCACTGCCCTTCATTCAGTTCGTATTTCATGACATAGAAAGCCTTGGCCCCCTTGGGGAAGGCGGCAGGTATGGTGAAGGACGCTCCGGTGGCATATTCACCGGCATTTCCACCAGAGACATAACGGAAACCATTATTGGCCGGATCAGCCACCGTGATCGCATTTTCGCTGGCAACAGCCCAAGGCTCAGTGGTGGCATTGCCCTTATTAAGGGAAGCGGTAGAAATATTGTTATCCCCTGCGTAGAAAGAGCCTTCCGGGATGAAGACCATCTCAAGCCCGAAGACACTGGCAGTGACCTCATCGCTGTCGGCAAAACCACAGCTGCCGTAATCAATGGTCAATTGTGCGGCCTGGGTGGTGACATCCGCGACCTTACCGTTCAAGGAACGGCGCAAGAACGCACCGGCTTTGTCGGTCGGAACATAGAATTCCAATCCCGAAGCGCTGCCCGTCGAAGAACCAACAGGATCAAGACCGGCCACAGAAACATGGCAGAGCTTCTTATATGTCAGGGAAGCCTGGGTATTGTTCAGGCGCACGGTCAACCACGTGGCATCATGGTTGATCTTATTGCGCCATGAATTTTGCCAGGAAACGTCAAACGTGACCACCAGCGTCTTTGTGTTAGGGTCGCGAGACCCCAAGGAGACATTGGAAATGGCTAGGTTATTGGCGTTGGCCGTGGCAGCACCCAGTACGATCATGCCCGCAGCAAAAACAATGTGAAGAAGATTTTTGGGCATATTACCGTGTTAAATTAAAATTGCCGTTGTCTTTATCCAACGGTGAATCAACCTTGGCGCGTATATGGAGCTTTGCCTGCAGGATCTTTTCATTCACCGCTTCCGTGTCATCCGCGTTCGGCTTCAAATACAGGTACCATTGATAATGCTTTAACGCCGTTTCCTGATCGCCCAAATACTCGCCGCTGATGAAGGCGAGATTGTAGTGGATATCCGCATCGTTCGGGGACAGGTCAACAGCCTGGTAATATTCCACGACAGCGCGCTGATTCTCGCCGCGTTCATAATAAATGTTGCCCATGTTGTAGTGGGCCTTGGCCAATTCATCCTTGAATTGCTCATCTTCAGGATCAAGATCACCGCCCTTGGAGAGCATTTCATTGGTCTTGGCTTCCAATTCCTTGGCAGTTTGCACTTCCTGTTCCTTGGCCACGACATCCTTCTTGGCATCATCCTGCTGGGTGGCGAGCTTGTCTTCAAGCTGCTTCATGCGCTGCTGGAAATCCGCATCCTTTTCCGCCAATAATTCCTTGATCTCATCGATCTGCGAGGTATATTTGCGGTTCAGGTTCTCGACGCGGCGGATCTCCTTCACGAATTGCTCGCGCTCTGCTTCGGGCGTGGCCGCTTCATCAGCGGTCTGAGGAATGCCTTCCGGCATGTCCTCAGCCCTCAGGGAAGCATTGCCCCCCAGCGCAAACACCATGATGGCAAATGCCGCTGCGCAGTATTTCCTGATATTTATCGTCATGTTTTGGTTACCCATACATTCTCTCCGTACTTTATTTGACTTCATTGGGTGGCTTCAACCGCCGGTGCCGGTTCTCTCGGTTTCACGTTCGCATCATATTTCTTGGCCGGCTTGATGGTGCCCAGGGCTTTCTTGAAATTATCATGGCCCTTGACCACATGCGGCGTGATAAGGATGACGATCTCCGTCGAGGTTATGGTGTCATGGGTGTTGCTGAACAGGCTGCCGACGTAGGGCATGTTCATGAGGACCGGGACACCGCTCTTGGTATGGTTCTTATCTTCCTTCTTGAGACCGGCCATGACGATGGTCTGGCCGTCCTGCACCATGACGGAGGTCTCGACCTCGGTCTTGTTGACCTGCGGGATACCGCCCTTGTCAGAACTGATGCGGGCCACGACCGAAGAGATCTCCGGGCGAAGGCGCATGGTCACCATGCCGTCTTCATTAATGGTGGGGATGACATTGAGCTTAAGACCGACGTCGATGAAACGCACATCTTCACTCTTGATGGCATTGTCACCGGTACCGTTGGTGGTGGAGACTATATAAGGAACAGTGTCACCGATGTGGATCTTAGCTTCTTCATTATTAGTCACAAGGATCTGCGGACTGGAAAGGATCTTGGTATCGCTGACCTGGTGCAAGGCCTGGACAGCCGCGGCGAAATCATCCGCGTTGATGTTACCAACCCCGACCTGGCCGAAATTGGTGCCGATATTATCATTGTTGAAGGCACCTTGCAGCGTGAATTTGGTCTTGCCGTTGTTCTTGAACAAGGCCGTCCAGTCAATACCGACATCATAGGAAGGCTTGAGGATGACCTGCAGCACGCGCGCTTCGATCAAGACTTCGCGGGTGGGCTGGTCCAAGGAACGGATGATCTTTTCAACTTCGGCATGACGGCCAGGGAAAACGCGGACCAAGATCTGGTTGGAGCGTTCATCCGAGGTGATGGAACCGACCGCCTTGGCATCGATACGGGTGCGCAACTTCTCGGCGACCACATCGGCCTTGGCGTATTTAAGATCATAGACAATGGTGTCCAGCGGACGCTCGATCTGGTCGATGGCCTTTTTCATCAAGGCCAGCGATTGCGGCGTGTCAACCAGGACCACCGTACCGGTATCTTCATCGATGATGATCTTACCGACATTGCTCTTCATATTATCCAAGGCAGCTAGGACATAGCTGGGTTTGGAATATTGCAAATGGATGATGGTGACCTGGGTGCGGTCATTGAACTGCTTGCCGTACATGGCCTCATATTCGGCCGCGGACATGACCTGGATAATGTCCTGTTCAATGTTGTAGGCAAGGCGGTTGGAGATGGAGACGATGTCAAGGGCGTCCTTGATCCCGACGGCATGCAGAAGGACCGTGGTGCGGCCGTCAACCGCAGGGCTGACGACGACGTTGAATTCCCCTTTTTGCGCCAAGAACTTGATGACATCCACAACGTTCATGTCACGCACATCCAGCGTGATCTTGCGCGCCAGGCGGTCTTCCAAAGGCTCCTTGGGCTCGGTCAGGATGATGGCCTTAGGTGTTTGGGCACCTTCCATCCCCTCAACCTGCTCAACCTGAGCGCGGGCCGGGCCCAACACCACGGCTGACGCCACCAGGGCGAGCAGCACAAAAAACAATGCTTTGGGTTTTAGGATATGTTTGATCATAGCTTGACTATCGTCTCCTCATTTTCGTAACTGAAGACCGCTCTATCCGTATAGATGGTCTTGAGCGTTACGCCTTCTAATTGTTCACCTTGCTTAAGAAAATATGTGGTCTTCTGTTCAGTGTCTTCGATCATGATCGAAGCAGTTTCCGGCAGGTCAAGCCATGCGACACCAACAAGCTTGAACTTGGAGAGACGCTTGGCCAAGTCGAGCTTGCCGGCGGCAACTTTTACCTGCACCTCATATGGACGGAAAATATTACGGGAATTGACTTTGTCGAGATAGTACTTGATGTCTTTGTTTGTGGGGAGGGCGACTTGGGCGATAGCTCCAGAGGATTTTCCTTCCGCGGAAAGATCGACCACCTGGCCCAACATGCCCATGCCTGAACGCATTTCATAAACAAGTACCGCAGCGCAGATCAGGATGGCCGCAAGCAAAGCCTGGTTAAGGGTCTGCATCGAAAAAGAAAAGTTGAATTTAGGAAGGCCGGGCTTTCTTCCCGTCGATGACGATGCGGGCGCGCCTGTCTTATTCATCATCTTCAACAATTTTTGTTCTGCGGTTTCTTTAGCCATAATCGGACCCTGAATTGCTTTTCCCGTCTGGAAAATGGTTTAAAACGCAACCTCAACAAACGCAAATCCTTACAGCTAGGCGCAATTTAACGTTCTCATATTAACATAGCGATTATGTGTTTCAATGTTTATTTAACTTTTTTTTGTTATTTTTACGACCAAAAAATTAAAAATCCCCGTCGACAAACCAAAAGTCCTGACAAAGGCGCGTAAAAAAATAACAAATCCGAAAAATATCCTGCAAAAAGTTCCGCGCAACATGCGGCATGCAAAAATAAATTCAAAAACGAACAACGGCAATAACAAAAAATATATTACGGTTTTAAAACCCGTAATGCCCAAAGCACTTAGCACCAAACCCAAAAGGCAAAGCCCGCTCCATGGCACTTCCAGGATGTCTTTCCAGAACGTATACCCATCACCCCCGGCCATGGCCGGATGGTCCGAGTACATGCGCACGCGCCAGAAGCCGTGCCTGAACTGCTCCTTCAGGTACTTGAGGGCATTGGCCGTATGATGATGGTCCACCAGAGCTTTGCGCTCGAAATAGATGCGGTACCCCGCTTCCACGATCTTGTAGCTCAGGTCATTGTCCTCCCCGCTGGCCTGACGGTAAGCTGCAGAAAACCCTCCCACCTGGTCAAAAACCCCTTTTCTGGCGCAAAAGTTATAGCTGCCGAAGACCTTAGGGTGGTCGGGGACCAAATGGCGATGGCGGAAGGCGATCTCCCCCTGTATCCCCCGGGCCAAAAGGCTTTCCGGGTTGGCAATGCCATAACTGCCGCAGACGACGGCAATATCCGGGGCCTTAAACCCTGCGAGCAAAGAACTTATCCAGTCGGGCTGCGGCACACAGTCGGAATCGGTGAAACAAAGGTACTGGCCTTTGGCCAGACGGGCACCATGATTACGCGCAGCGGCGGGACCGGCATTGTCCTGGCGAACATAGATCACTTTTAGGAATGTACGGACCACGGCAGGGGTATCGTCGGTCGAACCGTCATCAACGACGATCACTTCAAAGTCCGCTTTGTAGTCCTGGCGGGACAATGCGTCGAGCGTACGACCTATGAAGACCCGGGCATTGTACGCAGGGATGATGACGCTCACGGTCATGACTTGTCTTTAAATTCCTTGAGCTCGAGTTCGAGGATGGCGATCTTTTGGGCCATGGTGTCGTTGCGTTCATTCTGCTGGCACAGGAACACCGTCATGAGAAGGCTCAAGAGGACGAGCGCGCTGATGACCGCAAAGAAAATAAAATTGCTCGGCAGCTCAAATCCCAGGAAGGCGGCACACTGGAACAGCAAGCCCTTGAACACTGCAAAAAAAACTGCGGCAGCAGCGACGGAAAGCCAGGACAGCGCATACTTGAATGTAAGCTTGTGGCGGCGGACTAAGTCGAGCACAAAAAGGAAGATGACCAGCGATACGACGACGGCCAGCAATTGTATGTTCATTGTCTCGCTCCCCTTTCCCGACGGTGCATCATGTGCAGCAGGATGGCCAGCGTGACCTTGGCCATATAATACATGCTCTTAAAATGCCTGATGGAACTGTTCCCCGCCTGGCGGGCCCGCATGACCACCGGGACCTCCACGATCTTCGCATCCATGCGACGTGCGACGACAATGGCCTCAGGTTCCGGAAAATCATGGGGATAATATTTAGCAAAGGACGCGATCAATTTTTTATTGTAGGCACGGAAACCCGACGTGGGGTCGGTGACCCGCGCACCAGTCAGCAAATTGATCAGGTGTACGAAAAAATTAATTCCGATGCGGCGGCTGAAGGAAGACTTGAAGCCTTGGGAAGCCTCGATGAAACGGCTGCCGACGGACATGTCCGCCTCACCCGCGATGACAGGTGCAAGGAGTTTCGACAAGAACGCCACATCATGCTGCCCGTCCCCGTCGATCTGGACGGCAATGTCATAGCCGTGGCGGTGGGCATACTGAAAACCTGTCTGCACCGCCCCTCCTATGCCAAGATTGAAGGGCAGTGAAACCACCCTGGCCCCTTTGCCGCGCGCTTCTGCGGCGGTGTTGTCCCTGGAACCATCATCAATGACCAAGATATCGGTACCGGCAGCGCGCACCTGTTCGACCGTGCGCCCGATGTTACCGGCCTCATTGTAAGCAGGTATGATGACCAGGATCTTCTGTAGTGATGTGCTCATGACCAGATATTTTTCACACGGCCAGCCAAACCGCAATCAATGCTGCCGCCGGACCACTCAATGAATAACCCACCCTTAAGTGAGGGGTCGTGCACGTATTCGATCTTCATTTCCGGCGCCTTGCGGCGCACCAAGGACTGGACCCGGGTCTTGATATTTTCTTGAATGTCACCGGAAGACCTGACCTTCAATGTTCCTGACACCCCGGCCAACGCAGCGGCCTGTAATTTTTCCAGCGCCGCTTCGACCAGCTCACGGTCGAGCAAATGCTTCAAAACCGCGATCACCACCACCGCGATCACGCATTGCACCACCACTATGGTCAGGACAATACCCATACGCTTACCTTTGCTGAGCCTTCATGGCCAAATATGCCGCAGCCAAATTGATCAAGCCGTCCTTAGGAGCATCCGTAATGATGGTGTCCGGTGTGAGGCCGCTGAAACTGAAGCGCGTACCGTCGGGGAAATACCCCGGAGCGGTCACCAGGCCCACCATGGAACCGTCATCGAAAGAAAATGTGCTTTTCAGCAGGCACTGCCCTGCCGTATTCGTGCCCATGACCACGGCCCTGCCGCGGAATTGCATGATGCCGCTGAACAATTCCGATGCACTGCCGCTCATTTCATTGACCAGGATGACAATAGGGGCCTTGAATCGGTATTCCTCCGGAATGACGGGCACATCGAGAGTGTCCGGCGGGATGCCGCGCTTCTGAAAATGCGTGAACTCTTCCCCGCCCTTCAGAAAGAATGCAGCGATCTCGCGTGCGGCCAATGGAGGTCCGCCGGGATTGCCGCGCAGGTCCAGCACCAGGCCCCTGGGCTCATGCTGTTCGATGATGCTTAAGAAACGCAACATGTCATCCCCGGTGGTGCGGTTGAATTTAGGGATCTCAAGGCAAAAAACGCCTGCGACCGGCGTCTCGCAGGGAAATACCGTCTGCTTGAAATATTCTTTGCTCTCGACCGTGATGGTCTGCTCTTTCTTGATCTCGTTCGCAAGGTAGAGGATCTCGGCCTTGGTACCGGCCAGTGGATTCAATCGCTTGGTGATGTCCCCTTCCGCCATATCTTTCAAACTTTGCCCGTCCAATTTCAAGAGGACGTCCAACTCACGCAAACCTTTCTCAAAAGCATCCGAACGCGGCTCGATACGGGTGACTAGGAAGCCGGCATCGTTCTTTCGACCTTCAATCCCAAGGTCGATCAGCTGGCCCATGGCCTCATGCTTGAACTCCACAGCGGGTTTCGGGGGATAGAACTGGGAAAAGCGGTCTTCCTTGGACTTAAGCGCATCGACCAAGTACCAGGCCGAGCGCCAACGCACATAATCATCGCTCTTTTTCTCGCTTTTTAACTGGGCGTAGATAGTTTTACGGAATTTTTTAAGGAAATCGTTATATATCTGGCGGTTTGGCTCCAGATAATAGTTATCTTCAAAGGTTTGATACACCTTCTCGAAGAATTTAACGTATTCTTGGTAGTCTTTGGGGGCTGCGGCAAGGGACATTGGGGTCAAATAGGCAAAGATCAATGCAAAAAATATAAATACACGTCCGAACATGTATATATATTAACAAATAAATCGATTAATCAAAATTAATTTAGATAATTTTTCAGGGCTGATAGTTCTTCAGGCGCAGGGATTTGCGGTGTAAAAGACAAGCCTAAGGCCTTGGCCAGGCCGATCTTGAACTGTGCGGGATCCACGGGGATATTGGCAATAAAGTCCTTGTGAGTACGGGACTTACGGTATTCCGGGACGTCCTTAGGGGTAGCAAGGTATTTGCTGATCAGTTCCAGGTCGAAATCGTAAAGGATGGTCCCGTGGTGCAGGATATGGGTCTTTCCCCGGCGCTGGGCATTGCCGGAGATCTTGCGTTCGCTGTTGGCCAGGGCGATGTCGGAGATGGGGCGGAACACTGCTTCCACTCCCAAAGGCTTCAAGGCCGTGATCACCTTATCGCTCAACCATGCGTAAGAGCCCCGTAGATCGTTCAAGGCGGGATTTTTTTCTTTAGACAGCACAAAGGTATAGTTGAGGCATCCGGGGCCCTGCACGACCGTACCACCGCCTGATGTGCGGCGTAAAACAGGGACCTTGGCTGCCATGACCGCATCGCCGAGAACATCATCCTCTTCCTTGCCGATACGGCCAAGCACGACAAAATACACCGGTGATTCCCAGAAACGCAAATACTCGATGTCCCCATGCTTGTCGGCCAGGCGGAACAATACTTCATCGAATGCGATATTTTCTTCGGGGGTTGGAAAAGACAGGTCTCTAAGCAGCATCCGCGCTTGAGGACAGGAAGTAGCTGGTTTTAACATCCCGCGCGGCCTTGACCTCATCCGGACGGGAGATCGGCATGGTCTTAGGGAAATCCTTGAATACCGCAGCATCGGTCCGGGACAAGGCATCGGCCGCGATCATCTTTGTGATGAAATCATCCATGGCCTGCTTGGATTCTGTCTCGGTCGGCTCGATCATGATGGCCTCAGGCACGCTGATTGGGAAATACACCGTCGGCGGATGCACCTGCTGGTCGATCAGGTATTTGGCGATGTCAATGGCATGGACACCGCGTTCCGCCTGGTGGGCGGCAGAGAACACGCTCTCATGCATACAGAAGCGGTCAAAACACAATTTATAATACGGCTTCAGGCGGGCCATGATGTAATTGGCGTTCAATACCGCATGGTCGGTGGTGGCGATCAGGCCTTCCTTGCCCAGCATAAGGATATAAGCATAGGCTCGCACCAGCAAACCGAAGTTCCCGTAAAATGACGCAATATAGCCGATAGAATCCGGATGATCGTAATCCAGTGCGAAGCTGCCGTCTTTTTTCTTAACGACACGCGACACCGGCAGGAACTTGGCAAGCTTCTCATTGACGCCGACAGGGCCGGCACCAGGGCCGCCGCCGCCGTGAGGGGTCGTGAATGTCTTATGCGTATTGATGTGCATGACGTCAAAGCCCACGTCGGCCGGACGGCATTTGCCTAACACCGCATTCAGGTTGGCGCCGTCGTAATACATGATGCCAT
>JAYVSG010000003.1:0-2776 GCA_043775535.1 Candidatus Omnitrophota bacterium | reverse complement strand
TGCCTGCCGTTACAAGGGCGACTTCCCCAGGTTAAAAGGGGACAAGGTCGAGTACATGGACGTTTCCCCCAAGCAGTTGGTTTCCGTTGCCGCCGCGCTCATCCCATTCCTCGAGCACGACGACGCGAACCGTGCTTTGATGGGATCGAACATGCAGCGCCAGTCCGTGCCTTTGATGATCCCGGAAGTGCCGTTCGTCGGTACTGGTATGGAGGGCAAGGTCGCCCGTGATTCCGGCGTCGTTGTCATTGCCAAGGAAGCCGGCACCGTCAACAAGGTCGACGGCCGCGAGATCACCGTTGGCAAGACGGTCTATACATTGAAGAATTTCCAACGTTCCAACGCCAACACCTGCGTGCATCAACGCCCGCTGGTAAAATTGGGCGATAAGGTCGAGGCCGGGCAGACCATTGCCGACGGTATTGGTACCCAACACGGTCGTCTGGCCCTGGGCCGCAATGCCCTGGTCGCCTTCATGCCGTGGAGAGGGTATAACTTCGAGGACGCCATCCTCATCAACGAACGCATCGTGCGCGAGGACGTCTTTACCTCGATCCACGTCGAGCGTTTTGAATGCGAATGCCGCGAGACCCGTTTGGGTAATGAAGAGATCACCCGCGACATCCCGAATGTCGGCGAGGAAGCCTTGAAGGACCTGACTGAAGAAGGTATCGTGCGCGTCGGCGCGGAAGTCAAGGCCGGCGACATCCTGGTCGGTAAGGTGACCCCTAAGAGCGAGAAGGAATTGTCCCCGGAAGAGCGCCTGCTCCGTGCCATCTTCGGCGAAAAGGCCGCGGATGTCCGTGACACCTCCCTGACGCTATCCCCGGGTATCGAAGGCGTCATCGTCAACGTTGAAGTATTCGCCCGCAATGAACGCGGCCGTAAGTCCAAACAGGACAAGGCCAAGGAAACCACGGCGATCAACAAGATCAAGGAATACTACGCTCAAGAAATTGAGTTCGTGAACAATGAAAAAGATACCAAATTAAGCAAGGCTCTCGGCATTGACAAGAAGCGCGTCGGAAAATTGACCGTGGAAGACATTGACGAAGGCTCTGAGGCCCGCGAATTGATGGGCTTCTACAATGATAAGATCGCTGAACTTCGTGAAGAGGAAGAGCGTGAACTCGACCGCGTCCGCCGCGGGGATGAACTTCCTGCCGGTGTGCTCAAGCGTGTTGTCGTCTATGTTGCCACCAAGCGCAAGCTGCAGGTGGGGGACAAGATGGCCGGCCGCCACGGTAACAAGGGTATTGTGTCGCGCATCATGCCGGAAGAGGATATGCCGTTCCTGGAAGATGGACGTTCTGTTGACGTTGTCCTCAATCCGTTGGGCGTTCCTTCCCGTATGAACGTGGGCCAGCTATTGGAAACTCACTTAGGCTGGGCAGCACAGGCCTTAGGGTTCCATGCAGAAACCCCCGTATTCAACGGCGCCACAGAAGAAGAGATCCGCGGCCTGCTCAAAGATGCCGGTTTACCGGAAGACGGCAAGTCGGTTGTCATCGACGGCCATACCGGTATCCCGTTCATGCAGAGGGTCACGGTCGGTTATATTTACATGCTCAAACTCAACCACTTGGTGGATGAGAAGATCCACGCCCGTTCCATTGGGCCCTACTCCCTGGTCACCCAGCAACCGTTGGGCGGTAAAGCCCACTTCGGCGGCCAGAGATTCGGGGAAATGGAAGTCTGGGCGCTTGAGGCATACGGTGCCGCGTACACGCTGCAGGAAATGTTGACCGTCAAGTCCGACGACGTCACCGGCCGCAGCCGCATCTACGAGGCCATTGTGAAGGGCGAACAGGCCCTTGCCCCGGGCATCCCGGAATCCTTCAATGTTCTCGTTAAGGAATTGCAAGGCCTCTGCCTGGACATCCGCATGGTAAGAGCTGAAGGCGAAACCACTCAAAAGGAAGAAGCCAAATAATGAGCGAAAAGATCGATCTCACAAAGCAAGATCATATTTCCATACGCATCGCTTCACCTGAAGTGATCATGTCCTGGTCCACCGGCGCGGTCCGGAAAGCGGAAACGCTGAATTACCGCACCCTGAAGCCCGAGAAGGACGGTCTTTTCTGCGAAAAGATCTTCGGGCCCATGCGCGACTGGGAATGTAACTGCGGCAAATACAAGGGCATCAAGTTCAAGGGGATCACCTGCGACCGTTGCGGTGTCTTGGTAACGCGCTCGTCGGTGCGCCGTGAACGCATGGGTCATATCGACCTGGCCTGCCCGGTCACGCACATCTGGTTCTACAAGGCGGTGCCGTCCCGTTTGGCCGCCCTGCTCCAGGTTGGTTTGCGCGACCTCGAGAAATTGATCTATTACGAAGAATATGTGGTCATTGACCCCGGCACCACAACGCTGAAACTCAAGCAATTCCTGTCTGAAGATGAATATCAGGAAGCCTTGGTCAAGCACGGCGGCGCCTTCAAGGCCAAGATCGGTGCTGAAGCGGTCCGCGACATCCTTAAGAACCTGGACATCAACGCCCTGACCAAGAAGTTGCGCAAGGATTTGGCTGATGCCAACCCTGCCGGTACCAATTTCAAGAAGATCGCAAAGACCCTCAAGATCGTCGAGGATTTCAAAGCTTCCGGTAACAATGCGGAGTGGATGGTCCTGGATGTTCTTCCGGTTATTCCTCCGGACTTGCGTCCATTGGTCCCGCTTGAAGGCGGCCGTTTCGCGACGTCGGATCTCAATGATCTGTACCGCCGTGTCATCAACCGTAACAACCGTTTGAAAAAGTTGATCGACTTGAACGCCC
>JAYVSG010000002.1:0-6362 GCA_043775535.1 Candidatus Omnitrophota bacterium | reverse complement strand
GCCGTCTTGTCCGCCCTCTCAAGAAAACGGCCGAGATTCCCGAAATGCCAGCCTTCCGTGCGGCTAAAGGTATTGTCGGTAACCCCTTGGAAAATGTGGCTGCCGATATTGATATGCTTGTAGAATTCAGAAGGGATGCTCGACTTCTTGTTGGTAAAGGTCTCTGAAACAGACAGGTAGAGCTCATTGATCTGCTCCCACATCTCGGTCGAGATCACCTCGCGCACGGTGCGGGCATTCTCACGGGCCATGGCCAGGCAGGAGAGAATGCAATTGGGATTGTTCTGGGTATCGTAGGTCAGGAACTTCATGACATTATTCTTGGAATACGTCCCGTACGCAGATTCGAACGCCTGCTCATCCCCGGTGATCATGACCAGCGGGCTCCACTGCTCGGTCAGGCCCGGAGGCGAATCGAGGGTGAGATTTAAATTAACATCAATGAAACGGGCATAGTTCTCCGCCCTTTCGACATAACGGTTCATCCAGTAAATGGAGTTGGCGACGCGGCTTAACATCAGTTATGGACCTCGCGCAATACCCAGGTGTCCTTGCTGCCGCCGCCTTGGGAGGAATTGACAACCAGCGAACCTTTGCGCAGGGCCACGCGGGTGAGGCCGCCGGGGGTGACGTGGATGTTCTGTCCAAATAGAATGAATGGCCTCAGGTCCACATGCCGCCCTTCCAAACCGTTGTCCACAATGGTGGGGACACGGGACAGGGACATGATAGGCTGGGCAATATAGTCGCGGGGATTCTCGCCGATGCGGTTCCTGAATTCCTGAAGTTCGGCCTTGGTGGCCTGTGAACCGATCAACATGCCGTAACCACCGGACTGATTGGCCATTTTTACGACCATGTCCGCCATGTTCTCCAACACATGCCGCTTGGCCTTCTCCTCACAGCAGCGAAAGGTATTCACATTGGGCAAGATAGCCTCTTCCCCAAGATAATATTTGATGACCTCAGGCATATAGGCGTAGACGACCTTGTCATCCGCCACACCGGAGCCCGGCGCATTGGCAATGGCCACCCTGCCCTGTTTGTATGCTTCAAAAATACCGGGCACGCCCAGCGTGGAGTCGGGATTAAAACATAGCGGGTCCAAATAGGTATCGTCGATACGACGGTAGATCACATCCACCTTGGCAAAGCCGTGCGTGCTCCGCATGAAGACGTAACCATCCTTGACGATCAAATCACGTCCCTCGACCAATTGCACGCCCATCTGCTGGGCCAGAAATGAATGCTCGAAATAGGCGGAATTGGCCGTCCCCGGGGTCAAGACCACCACATTGGGTTTATCCAAGGACGAGAGGAATTGTAGCATTTCCAAAAGGCGTAAAGGGTAATCGTAGACGGGCCGAACATCCAGATGTTCAAAGACTTCGGCAAACGTTCGCTTCATGATCTCGCGATTGCCCAAGACATAAGAAACACCCGACGGCACGCGCAGATTGTCTTCCAGTACATAATACTGGCCGTCCTTGTGCTTGATGAGATCAATACCGCTGATATGGGTCCAAATGCCCTTGGGAGGCTTGAGCCCCTTGCATTGCTTCAAATACCCAGGACTGGAATAAATGATCTCCCCCGGCACGACCTTGTCCTTGATGATCTTACCATCATTATAAATGTCATCGATGAACAGGTTCAGGGCCTGGGTCCGCTGGTGTAGGCCCTCTTCGACCTTGCGCCACTCCTGGGCGCTGATGATGCGGGGGATGATGTCAAAGGGGAAGATGCGCTCGACACCCTCACCATTGTGGTAGACATTGAAGGTGATGCCCATGAGGCGAAAGGTGCGTTCGGCCGCATGCTGCCGACGTTTGAGTTCCTCCAGCCCCAGCTGTTGGATATGCTTGGCCAAAAATGCGTAAGTCGCACGGATGCTGTGGGTTTCATCCAGCATTTCATCATAGAACTGATCGACCGTATATCCGTTAAGCACTTAATGGCCTCCTAAAATGAAAAAACCCAACTCATCAGGAAATCCGATGGATTGGGCAACATTGTCCGTTCTTAGTTCTTCAATGAAACAGGGGCGGCGTCAATGCCGTTTGCAACTGTATTAACTTTACCCTATAAAGCAGCCAATGTCAATTTCTACTCTTTGCCCTCATACATGACAAAAAATGTCCCGCCGGTGACACGTTCAAGCTCATGTTCCATGGCCGAGGAGCCTCGGGAATCGAGCATCACCACCGTGCCGCGCGCCTTGGACAAGGACCCGCTTTTCATGTTCTTAAGCGCGGTCAATAAATACCTTTCCCCGTCCTTAGGGACGATGATCTCCCAGCGGCCCACCGTATCATTGATGCTTTGCAATTCAACGATCAGGCCATGGATAGCGGTGCTGGGCCCCAGGCCCGACTGGAACAGGTTATTGGCCGCATTGGCGACCTTGCCTTCGTACGGAGTGAACCACACATAGGCATCATATTTGCGCTGGTAATACAGGGCGATCGAGCCTTCCACATTCTCCCCCACAATGACCGCACGGCGGCCATCGCCGTAACCCAGATGGCCGCGGGTCGGGATGGACATGGCGCAGGCCGAAGCCAGCATGACAATAAAGACAAGGGATAGATAATGGATACGCATAATCGAAAATTCCGTTGATTAAGGAAAGCTTATGGTTACAATAAAGACAAAAGGAGAAAACGCATGGGCTTCAATGACTTCATGAACAAGGTGCGCCAGATCGACAACAAGGCTTCACACTGGATCACCCGCCACTTCTACATCCTTTTCTTCGAAGCCATCCTGGTCGCCATCTTCATCGGAGCCTTCGTCAATGCCCTGAAGGTCATCGATGTCGGCGTCGACATGCACAACAACGGCACGGTGATCGAACGCCTGTTGATGACCCAGTCCGTCAATACCTTGATCATCGTGATCCTGCTCTTGTTCAATTCCTTCTGGATGCTCTATATCTTCAGCAGCCTGCTGCGCCTGCGTTCCCTGCTCAAGAACATGGACTTCAATTTAAGCCGCCGCCGCAACGACAGCCGTAATAAAGACGATTAAAAATACTCCTGGCACATTTCCCTCATCCGGTCGAAAAACTTATTCTTCCATTCGCCCGGCGTCTTCATGTCGATGGTCTCTTTCAAATTCTTGACATAACCCAGCTGCGCCAATCCGATGGAGCCCGCGAACAAGGCCGCATTATTAAGGCCCTTGGTGGCACCCATGCTCACCGGCATATTGAGCCGCCCCTCGATGCGTTCCATCAGGCCCGGCAGCAGGGAACCGCCGCCCACCATGACGATGCCGTTGTTGAGGTCATGGAACAGCGGGGACCCATGCACCACGGTCTCCAGATGGGTCAATAAATTCTCAACCTCCCAATTGACCGCCTCGCACACCGCCTCACGGCGTATGGGCAAATAATCCTTCTCGCGCTTGATCAAGATCTCGCCGCTGTCCTTGGCTGCATTGCTGGATGCGATCGCGTGGGTCTTCTTGATGTCTTCGGCAAGGTCAAGACCAAGGCTCAGGCGTTCGGCCAGGCTTTGGGTCAGGTAATGCCCGCCCCAGGGAATGGACTGCACTTCCCCGAGCATGCCGTTCTTAAAAAATAACACCGTGGTCATGTTGGCACCGATATCCACGAGCGCACAGCCCTGGTTGCGAAGCGCAGGATTGACCGCGACATCGCAGGCCGCGACACTGCTCAAAGAAACACGGCTGACCTCATAACCCGCCTGGTGAACGGACTTGACGATATTGCGCAAACGGCTGGAATTGACAAGGAGCAGCAAAAGATTGGATTCAAGCTTGCGGCCGTAAAGCCCAACAGGATTGACCGCGGCGCTGACATCATCGACTTTATAGCATTGCGGGAAATCATGAACGATCTCTTCTTCCAACCCCGTGCCGAGCAATTTGGCTTGGGCATCGACCTTGCGCACATCGGCACGGCCGATGACCTTGGTGCCGGAATCGATCAACGGCATCACAGCAGAAGAACGGCGCATGCTGACAAGCTCAGCGCTGATCCCTAAATGCACGGACTCGACCTTGACCCCGAACTTCTGGCATACACCATTGATGGCGCGGTTGACGCAATCAGCCAATTCGGTCAGGTCGCTGACAGATGCGTCCTTGAAACCGGTGGTGCGGCTTTCAAAAACACCCAGAAGGTCCAGGTTCTGTTCATCTTGTACCTTGACGAGTGCCGCCTTGATGCCATGGACCCCGATGTCCAGGCCGCAGAAATATTTAAAACGGGCGATCTTCTTGATCATGTCAGTCCCCCCCTAGCACGGGCTCATTAAAACGCAGGTCAATGTATTTTACCTTGGTGTAATCTATTTTACGCTGGGCCGCCAGCATTGCAAGTGTATCCAGCTTAGCGCTGAAATTGTCCTGGTCAATGATCAGATGCATGGTCTGGCTTAAAAGGACATCGATCTTGTTAAGGCTGGCCATGTCAACCGAGGTGACCTTGATGCGCGCGGTCTGTGGACGTTCCTTGAACCCACGCAGCAAGGCGGCAGCCCAGGTCACATTCTTGGATGGCAGCGCCGCACCCAGCACGACCTTTGTCGATGCCCCCATTGCCCCCTGCACCAGGGGCAGGTCCACGATCTTCGGCACATAATACATGGCCACACCTTCACCGTCGACCAACAGGAACTTGCCTTTATACGGGAGTTGGAACAAGGCTTCGCGTTTCTTGGCCAGGACCTTGATACGGTCCGGAAATTCACGCACGACCCTCAGCTGGGAGATCTGGGGATATTGGGACTGGATGCGGCTAGAAAGCTTGTTGATATCCACCTTGAATATATTGCGTCCTTTTAAACGGCGCAATTCCGCCACGTCGATGAATTGGATGGAACTCTCGATCAAGATGTCGTTCACGGCGAACAGCGGGGAACTGGTCATGAAATCCATGGTCCGGCTGTAGCACAGGAACAGCACGAAGCCGATGAATAAAAATACAATGGCGCGGATGATCTGTATCGCGGGGATCTTAACGTTGGGTTTTTTTACCATGAGCAAGGTCCAGCAATTGTTCACACACATCAATAAAACCATGACCAGCCTCGGCCGCCGCCTTGGGGAACAGGCTGGTCTCGGTAAATCCGGGAATGGTATTCACTTCCAGTATATAGGGCTGCATATTTTCATCAATGCGGACATCCACGCGGGAAAACCCTTCACAGCCCAAAGCATCATGGGCGGCCAGCGCGATCTTCTGCACCTTTTCGGCAAGAGCCTGGTCGATGCGGGCCGGCACCACATAGGTGGTGGCACCTTTTTGGTATTTGGCGTTGAAATCAAAGAACGAGGTCTTGGCACAGATCTCGACGATGGGAAGCGGGGTGCGGTCAAAGATGCCTGCGGTGAATTCCCTGCCCTTGATGAATTTCTCGACCACGACATGGGGACCGAACTTGAGCGCGTCCCTGAGCAATGCCTCCCACTGCGACGGATGGCGAACAATGTAGATGCCGATGCTGGAACCTTCACAGGCGGCTTTGACCACGAAGGGGAGTTTCTTAAGCACGGCAAAGGCCAGTTTCCAGTCGATCATCTTACCATCGGTGATGCAAAGGAATTCCGTTACCGGTAATCCGGCAGCTTTGAGAATCTTTTGAGTGATGGTCTTGTCAAAAGCCTTCTGGCTGGCCGTGACGCCGGAGCCTGTGTAGGGAATGTCCATCTCTTCGAGGATGGTCTGTATCACCCCGTCCTCGCCCAGGCGCCCATGCAGGGCGATGAAGGCGATGTCGATGGACGCTTCACGTAGCTGCTCAATGATCTTGACCTTGTCCTGCACACTGATATCGATGGGCACGACCTTATGGCCAGCCTTGACCAAGGCTTCAGTGACCGCACGGCCAGACTTCAGGGATATCTCACGCTCGGTCGAATAACCGCCCATGAGAACACCGATGGATCCGAAGCGGGATGATTTGCTCATACCCCTACCTTCTTTTCCTGCATGATCCGGACAAGGTCATCGGACAAATGGTAAATGTCACCGGCGCCCAGGAACAGGACCAGGTCGCCACTCTGCACACGTGCACGCAGATGCCCCAGGATCTCTTCCTTCTTCATATAGGTGACACGGTCGCCCATGCGGGCCTGCAATTTATCAAGCAGCGTCTTGGTCGGCACCCCTTCGCCCACCTTCTCGCTGGCCGCATAAATATCGGTCAACACCAGTTCATCCGTCTGCCCAAGGCTTTCGACAAATTCATCCAGCAAGAATTTGGTACGCGAATAGCGGTGCGGCTGGAACACGGTGACCAGGCGTTTGGGATTGAACAAACGGGCAGCCTTTAAGGTGGCATTGATCTCCGTGGGGTGATGGCCGTAATCATCAACCACCATAACACCGTCGA
>JAYVSG010000001.1:0-7002 GCA_043775535.1 Candidatus Omnitrophota bacterium | reverse complement strand
CTTTACGGATATCAAAGAAAGCATCCACCAAACGGGGATCAAAATGACCGCCCGCCTCTTTCTTGATCTCATCAAAGGTATTGGAAAGGAGCCATGCCTTCTTATAAGGACGCACGGATAAAAGGGCATCAAACACATCCGCCAGGGCACAGATGCGGGCAACCAAGGGAATATCCTCTCCCCCAAGCCCATGCGGATATCCGGAACCGTCAAATTTTTCGTGGTGGTTCAAGGCGATCGTCTCTGCCATCTTAAGGAAGACCGAATCGCCGCCGCCCAGCATGTCCGCCCCCAGCACGGTGTGGCTTTGCATGATCTTTATTTCCTGAGGCGTCAAATTCCCAGTTTTAAGTAAAATGGAATCCGGGATGGCCACCTTACCGATATCATGCAAAGGACTGGTATTAAGAACAAGATCGCACTGCGCCGGCGGCAGGCCCACGGCCTTGGCCAAACATGAGGCATATTTGCTCATACGCATGATATGAACACCGGTGTCCGTATCGCGGTGTTCCGCAACACGGGCCAAACGATAGACCACATCCAACCGTGTCTTGTGCAGCTCCTCGGTACGCGCGGCCACATTCTCTTCCAGCGTCTGGTTATGCAACTTCATTTGATTGTACAGGAGCCGCACTTCGATCAGGTTATGGCTGCGCAGCAATACTTCCAGGCGGTCGTATGGTTTCTTAAGGAAATCCTTTGCCCCCAATTGCAAGGCCTTGATGCGCAAGGATGAGTCTTCCTCGGCGGAAAGCATGAGCACGGGCAAATACCCCTGCGGGTCCAGAGCCGTGAATTGCGCCATGACCTCAATGCCATTCAAGACTGGCATATTGAAATCGAGTAGGACAAGGTCCGGCCTGAGCTCTTTGTAAAGCCCCAGCGCTTTTCCTGCATCGGTGGTGAATGTTATTTTGTAATAGCCTGCTTCGGTGAGTATTTTCTTGAGGATCTGTACGTTGAGGATATTGTCGTCGACAATAAGGACAGTGGCATTCAGGATCTGCTCTTCAGAGATCAAACGATGCTCCTTTTAGATCATGTACTCCGGGTCCAGGACAACGGCTTTGACCAACAGGGCGACGATCTTCTTGACCGCCTCATCAGAATCTTCCTGTTCAACAAGGCCGAGGTCAACATTAGCCGTATTAAGACCGCTCTCCCCCACATTGACCACAAAGGTGCGATTGGGATAATTGAGCGCCTTTAAGGTCTTCAACTCATAGTCATCGATGTCTGTGATGCTGGCGATCAGGATGAGCCCTGCATCGGTCATCAGATGCGCCAATTCCCCCAACTGCGTGAGCGCCTCAAATTTTCCGATGGTCTTGTCCTTGGAATCATTGGCGGCCAGCACAAGGCGATTGGATACGCCTAAGAAATACACATTCTTGTTAAGCTTGAACAAAGCCTCTTCCAAAGCTTTCGCGATGCGCTGTTTACCCGTATCGATCTTTCCCGTCACCACGATAAAGGCGCTTTTATGTTCATACTTCTGCGCACGATCATCCGGGGTAATATGGGAACGTTCCCAGCCGTACTCGCGCTTTTTAATGTGATCGTTGAGCGTGTTCCCGCCATCTGCAACGGGCGCCAAGATGATCCCGCCGCCGGCGATCTCATAATTATCGACCAAGACAAAGCGCCCGGTCTCGGCGATCTCACCGGCTAGGTCAAAGGCCACAGGCTTCATGGTCTCAAAGATACATTCGCCCACTTCATGGCGGTCCACATGATCTTTCTTGGTGGAAGCCAATTCCGCAGCATTCAAGACGTGGAGCACATCCGCGATCACCACCGGCACCTGCTGGGTCGCGATCTTTAATTTATAGGTCTTACCCTTGACCAGCGGCTGTTTACCCATCCAAAATACGTTGGCCTTGAATTTCTGGCTCACCGAAGGCTGTCTTTCGGCGATCTTGCACATCACCTCGCCCGGCTTGATATAGATCTCCGTGGCCATGGTAAAACCGATACTCTGCCCGGCAAAGGCCAGGTCGCGTGCCGCGCCATTGAAATATTCGACGGATTTGATCCGGTTCTTCTTGCCCGACGGCAAGAATACAATATCATCCCCGGCCTTGACCGTTCCGGTGGCCACACGTCCAGCCACAATACGGCGGTCATCACCCTCTTCGGTGAATTTATAAATGTCCTGCACCGGCATACGGAAGACCTGGTTCTCTGCCGGCGGTTGCTTTACAAAACCGTCCAGCGCTTCCAAGATGTTTGCGCCCTTATACCACGGGGTCTTGGCGGAATGGTTGACCATGTTATCGCCATGGAAGGCAGCGATGGGAATAAAAAATTGCGGGGCCAGGTCGATCTCGTTCAAGAACTTGGTATAGTCCCTCTTGATCTGTTCAAAGACCTTCTCATCATAATTGACCAGATCCATCTTGTTAACACAGACCGCGATATTGCGGATCCCCAAAAAGCGCATCATGTACCCATGGCGCTTGGAATTCTCCTTGATGCCTTCATGGGCGTCAATGACCAACAGGGCAGCTTCGGCACGCGCGGCGCCAGAGATCATGTTCTTCAGGAATTCAATATGGCCGGGAGCATCAATGATGATGTAATCACGAGTAGCGGATTTAAAAAAAGTGCGGGCAGTGTCGATGGTGATGCCCTGGGACTGCTCATCTTTAAGGGCATCCAACAAGAATGCATACTCAAATGGCTTGGCATTGCGGGCACAATTGGCCTTCACCGCTTCAAGTTTACCGTCAGGCAAAGATCCTGTGTCCGCCAATAAACGACCCACCAGCGTGGACTTTCCATGGTCCACGTGGCCGACAATGACAACATTCATTTGTTCACGCTGTTCAGCCATCACATATATCCTTCACGGCGTAGCGTCTCTAGACCGCCGCCATCTTCCTTATCCTGGGCGCGGCCGGAACGTTCAGCAATATTCTTGAATTTACCGTCCCGCAATTCCTTGACGATATCTGCCACATTCTTGGCCGTCGAATCAACAGGCGTTGTGCAGGGATAACATCCCAGGGAACGGTAACGCTTGCCTGTTCCTTGGTCAAAATACAGGTCGGTAATGGGGATATTCTCCCTCTCAATATATTCCCAGATATTCAATTCCGTCCAGTCCAATAAAGGATGGATGCGGATATGCGTACCCGGTGCGAAATCGGTCTTGAACTGGTTCCACAATTCAGGCGGCTGGTCGCCGACATCCCAATCGCTGTTGCGGTCGCGGGGCGAGAAATACCGCTCCTTGGAACGGCTGCCCTCTTCATCCGCACGTGCACCCACGATGACACCGCTATATGGCTCGGTGTTCGTATCGATGTCGTATTTACCTGTTTTATGGTTCAATCTTTTACGGGGCCATGTGCCGGCCAAGGTATGCTTGAGTGCATCTGTCTTGAGAGCTTTGCAGCAGGACAGGCGGTCGATCTTGCCGTTGGGAAAAGTGCGGCCTTCAGCCAGCGCTGCGGTATTTTGTCCGACCACCATGTTCAGATGGAACTTAAGGGCCAGCTCATCGCGGTACTGGATCATGGCCGGGATCTTGTAGCTGGTATCCACATGCACCAGTGGAAAAGGAACATGACCGAAGAAGGCCTTGCGCGCCAGCCAAAGCAACACCGTCGAGTCCTTGCCGATGGACCACAGCATGACCAGGGACTTGAACTCACGGTAGGCTTCGCGCAATATATATACGCTCTGGGCTTCCAGGGCGTCTAATTTATCCACTTTGTTCATTTCTTGTTACCCTTCCACTTCGGATTATTGTGCAAGCCGCATTCCTTGCTCTCCGGTTGTTCCCACCACCAGCGGCCGGCGCGGATGTCTTCGCCTTCCTTGATGGCACGGGTGCAGGGGCCGCAGCCGATGCTGACAAAACCTTTGGCATGCAGCGGGCTTACGTCTATCGTGTTCTGCCGGATATAGTCATGCACCTGTTCCAGTGACCAGTCGACCAACGGGTTGATCTTGATCTTATTATTGCCGGCATCCCATTCAAAGACCGCATTTTCTGTACGGGTCAATGATTGCGAACGGCGCAGCCCGGTGATCCAGGCATCGGCATCCGCCAAGGCCCGGCGTAACGGCTCCACCTTACGCACACCGCAGCATAATTTGCGATTATCAACACTTTCATAGAACAAGTTGATGCCCTTGCCCTCTACCATTTCTTCAACCGCCGCCGTATTGGGATAATAAACCTTAAGGCCTACCTGCGGGTATCTTTTGTGTGTTTTTGCCAAAAGATTGTAGCTTTCAGGGAATAAGCGGCCGGTATCAAGAGTGAATATGTCTATGCCCGGCGCCACACGGGCGATCATGTCCGTGATAACCTGGTCTTCTTCCCCTAAACTGGTGGCAAATTTGACCTTAGCACCAAATTCATCAAAGCAGAGCTTAAGCACCTGTTCGGGGCTTAAACCTTTGGCTTTTTGGGACAACATCACTATCCGTTCTTGAACGTTCATAAGCCCTTAAGAATACCAAAAAAAACACGGCTTTGGTAATACTATTTTAAAATGGATATCCCGTCCCTGAACACCTTGAGATCCCCCTTGGCCATGGAGCTCCACTGCTCATCCGTGGTCAAAGGTTTGGTGGCAATGACGGTAACAACGTCCTTCGAAGAGGTCACCTTGCAGAAATCCACCTGCACCTCAGCGTCCACCAGATGCGCCTTGCCAAAAGGCGAGCGACGCGTGATCCAGTACAGATTATTGGAACAGTACGCATATAGCAGTTTGCCATCGCTCAAAAGCATGTTGAATATGCCCCGATGGTCCAACTCATCCGACAGTTCCTTGACCAGACGCAGCACCCCGGCCATGGAATCCGGCTTCTGCGGGAATTGCGTACGGATATGGTCCAAAATCCAGCAAAACGCATGCTCACTGTCCGTTGTTCCTATAGGCTTGTAGAATTTCAGAGGAAGGTTCTTTACCCCCTTAAGCTTCCCATTGTGGGCAAAGGTCCAATGTAGGCCCCAAAGTTCACGGCTGAATGGATGCGTATTCTCAAGGCATACCTTCCCATGCGTGGCCCGACGGATATGGCTGATCACGATCTTGCTCTTGATGGGATAATTCTTGACGAGCTCTGCAATGGGAGATTTGACACCCGGAGCAGGATCCCTAAAAGTGCGAGCCCCTTTGCCTTCGTAAAATGTTATGCCCCACCCGTCCTTGTGAGGACCGGTATCACCGCTGCGGCGGATCAAACCTGTAAAGCTAAAGCAAATATCAGTAGGGACATTGGCGCTCATTCCCAAGAGCTCACACATCTATTTTCCTTTTGTTACCACTATTATACGACAGAAAAGCCCACCGGAAAAGGCGGGCCTTCCTTTTTCATTTACATTCTAAAGAATGCTTAGACGCGATATTCCGCAAACAGATCTGTCGACAGATACCGCTCGCCGGTGGATGGAATGATCGCCACAATAAGCTTGCCCTTATTCTCCGGACGCGCCGCCAGCTTAAGCGCTGCCGCCACATTACCACCAGAAGAAATGCCACACAAAATACCCTCTTCCTTGATCAGGCGCTTGGCCGTAGTAAAGGCCTCATCGTTGGTGACCTGAATGATCTCATCAATAAGCTTAGTGTCCACGATGCTGGGGATAAAACCCGCCCCAATGCCCTGGATCTTATGCGGACCAGGCTGCCCTCCCGAAAGCACAGGCGATGTCACAGGCTCGACCGCAATAGCCTTAAAAGAAGGTTTACGCGGCTTGATAGCCTGGGCAACACCGGTAATGGTCCCCCCTGTTCCGACACCGGCAACCAAGAAATCCACCTTGCCATCGGTATCACGCCAGATCTCCTCCGCCGTCGTCAGGCGATGGATCTCAACATTGGCCTGATTGTCGAATTGCTGGGGCATAAAATATTTCTCAGGATCGGAATCATATAGTTCTTTTGCCTTCTTGATCGCCCCCTTCATCCCTTCCGCGCCTGGTGTCAGGATCAATTCTGCACCCAAAGCTTTAAGCAGGGCCCTGCGTTCCAAACTCATGGTCTCCGGCATGGTCAACAACAGCTTGTAACCCTTGACCGCCGCCACAAAGGCCAGGGCAATACCGGTATTCCCCGATGTGGGCTCAACGATCACCGTATGCGGCTTGATCTTGCCCGCTTTTTCAGCCGCCTTGATCATGTTAAACCCGATACGATCCTTGACCGAACCTAACGGATTAAAGAATTCGAGCTTCACAACAACGGTCGCATGGCTGTCCTTGGTCAATTTGTTCAAACGCACCAGGGGCGTGTTGCCGATCAATTCTGTGATGTCATTCGCTATCTTCATCTTGCCCTCCATTATGGATTCCCGCTTCCGCGGGAATGACACTGTTAAATACCTGCCCCATCCATTAATATTTCTGAAACACTCACAATGGTCTTATGCTCATCCTGACCATCGACCGTCACCTGTATCTTTGAATTCTCTCCGGCACCCAGAAGCAATAATTCCAGGATCGATGAGGCATCCGCCGCCTTACCATCCTTATAAAAGATCACCTTATCTTTTGAATCCTTGTTCGCCTTAACGATCTGTGCCGCGACCCGCAGATGCAAACCGTGCGGAGCCTTTATTTCTATCTCTTTTGTGATCATATTTGTTCCCTTTCATATCAGATATCATATTCGTAGAAGGTGATATCCTTGGGACACAGAAACACACGCTCACTCTTAGAAAGTTTCAAAACGGCAAAGGCTTCCTGCGTCAGTTCGACTTGGATGATCTCTCCACCATCACTGGTCACATCGATCTTAACGGAAGAACCAGCCGGATTGATAAAACTGACCTTGCCTGGGACTGAAGTATCACCCTGGCGGACACGGCTGACATCGAATTGATGCGGACGCACATACACATTCGCTTTTTTACCGTCAATGACACGCTCATGGAAAATGTTCACATTGCCCAAGAAGTTCAATACAAAGACATTGGCTGGTTTGTGGTAAACCTCTTCCGGAGTACCCACCTGCTCAACCCTACCCTTGTTCATGA